>NZ_JBHHMJ010000408.1:0-21199 GCF_042136455.1 Stenotrophomonas sp. 3diitr2024 | reverse complement strand
ACGAAAGTCAGTCGACCAACAGTCGACTCTACCCAGTCGCGGCTATACCCAGTTGATCGCACAGTCAGCGCCGCTTGCCGCGGCGTGCAGGGGCCGGCGG
Organism: Stenotrophomonas sp. 3diitr2024; assembly: GCF_042136455.1. Classification (NCBI taxonomy): domain Bacteria; kingdom Pseudomonadati; phylum Pseudomonadota; class Gammaproteobacteria; order Lysobacterales; family Lysobacteraceae; genus Stenotrophomonas; species Stenotrophomonas sp. 3diitr2024. The sequence continues at coordinate 21,099 of NZ_JBHHMJ010000408.1, read as the reverse complement.
CGGAGCGTCGGAACGCGGCTTGGCGTACTGCGCCCACAGCGCCGGCAGTGCCTTGCCGGTGTGCTTCTGCCACAGCGCCGGTGCATAGCGGCCGTCGCGCAGGGCCTTGTCCAGTGCCAGCACCAGGCCCGGATGTTCGGCGTCGGCCCATTTCAGGAACGCACCGGTGACACGGTAGCCGCTGTCGAAGTTCTGCCCCTTCTCGACCTTGCCCGGCAGTGCCCAGCCCGCAGCGGCATTGTCCATGCCGTAGCGGTCGCGTGCGTAGTCGGCGATGCCTTCCACCAGCCAACCCGGCACCCGTGCGTCGCCATAGCCCGGATAGCCCTGCACGATGTGCATGGCCTCATGGGTGACCAGGTCGATGTCGTTGGGGTGCTGCGCCAGCCAACCCGGGTTGATGGTGATCGTCGCGGCCTGGTCCTTGTCACCGACAAAGGCGATCCCGGTGTAGGCTGGGTCGATCACAATGCGCACCATCGACGGCGCGGCCGGGTGGAAGTCCGCACGTTCGCGCAGGTAGGCGAAGTAGAACGTATCGATCACCCGCTTTCGCTGCGGCGCGGCCAGGGCGCCACGGGCGTCCTGGTAGTTCAGCGTCACGCCATCGCGGGTCAGCTGCGCATCAAAGGCCTGGGTCTGGCCGAAGCTGGAGAAGGAAAGGGCAACAAGGGCCAGAGGCAGCAGACGGTAGCGCATGGGGCTCATTGTACGGCGCTGGGCGCCAACAGTTCGATCTCCGCCAGCGGCAGCCGGCCCGGTGCGGCCAGGCGCAGCCGATACTCGCTGTAACGACCGGGTTTGGCGATGCGGAACGGTCGGGTCTGGCGGGCAGACTCGAAGGCTTCGCCGCTGCGCTGGTCGAGCACGATCCAGCGGCCGTTGCCACTGCGCGCTTCCAGCGTCCATTCGCCGCCCTGGATGCGGCCGTCACCGCTGGTGAGCGTGTACATGGTCGGCGCGCCGTCGCCCAGGCCGGTCAGTGCGATGGTTGCGCCGCCGCCCAGGCCGACGGTGGTGGCTGCATCGTCATCGACCAGCGCCGGCAGGGCGCGGCCATCGGCCAGCGTCGCCTTGGCGCCACTGCCGAGCAGGTCGTGCAGCAGCTGCGGGCGCTGGCCCCGCGCGGTCAGCGAGCGCGGCACGTCATCCACGCCGCTGCCCCAGCGCGACGGCTGCGGCCCCATCACGAAGTCCAGCGTCGCGCCCTTGGCGATCAGCTCGTGCGGCACCCAGGTCTTCGTCCACGGCTTGCCATTGATCTTCAGCGACTGCACGTAGACGTTCTCGCGTGAGTTGTTGGCCGCGTTCACGGTCAGCACCGCGCCGCCCTGCAGTTCCACCCTCGCATGTTCGAACGCCGGTGAACCGATCACGTACTCCGGGGCGCCCATGCGCAGCGGATACAGGCCCAGCGAAGCCAGCACGTACCACGCGGAGGTCTCGCCGTTGTCCTCGTCGCCCGGATAGCCCTGGCCGATCTCGCTGCCCACATACAGCCGCGACAGGATCTCGCGCACGTGCTGCTGGGTCTTCCACGGCTGCCCGGCGTACAGGTACATCCATGGGATGTGGTGCGCCGGTTGGTTGCTGTGTGCGTACATGCCCATGCGCACATCGCGCGCTTCGGTCATCTCGTGGATGGTGCCGCCGTAGGATCCGGCAAACGCGGGGTCGGCGGTTTCCGGCGTGGAGAAGAAGGCATCCAGCTTCGCTGCCAGCTTGTCACGGCCACCATAGAGCGCGGCGAGTCCTTCGCCATCGTGGGCGGCGGTGAAGGCGAAGGTCCAGCCATTGGATTCGGTGTAGTCGTGGCCCCACACGCGCGGGTCGTAGGCCTTGGCGTCCACGCGCCACTGGCCATCGGCCTTGCGGCCCTGGAAGAAGCCGGCGGCCGGATCGAACATCGTCGCGTAGCTGGCGGCGCGATGGCGGAAGTAGTCGGCCTCGGTGCTGTAGCGCTCGCGCGCGGCCGGCGTGGTCGCGCGCTTGGCCAGGGCCTCGGCCATGTTGGCGATGCCGAAGTCATTCAGTGCGCCTTCCATCGTCCACGACATGCCTTCGTGCACGTCCGCGCTGGCGTAGCCACGGAAGGTCGAACGGTCCATGCCCTTGCGGCCGACATGGCGGTCGGGGGGTACCACGGTCGCGTTCTTCAGCGCGGCGGCGTAGGCCTCGGCCGGATCGAAGCCGCCGATGCCCTTCAGCCACGCATCGGCGAAGGCCACGTCCGAACTGGTGCCGACCATCAGGTCGGCGTAGCCCGGCGACGACCAGCGTGCGATCCAGCCACCGGCACGGTACTGCTCGATGAAGCCCTGCACCATCTGCCCGGCATCGTCGGGCGTGAACAGCGCATAGGCTGGCCAGGTGGTGCGGAAGGTGTCCCAGAAGCCGTTGTTGACGAACACCTTGCCATCGCGCACGCCGGTGAAGCTGCGGTTCGCGCTGCCTTCGGTGTTGTCGTCGCTGGCGCTGGCCTGGTTGGCGTAGCGCCAGTCAGGCGCGGCCGCGCTGCCGGCATTCTCGTGGCCGGAGTTGGGATACAGGTACAGCCGGTACAGGCTGGAATACAAGGTGGTCTTCTGGTCGTCAGTGGCATCGCCGATGTCGAAGCGGGCCAGGCGCGCGTCCCATGCATCCTGCGCACGGCCGGCCACGCTTTCCAGCGTGTCGGCGGCGGAGATTTCCAGCGCCAGGTTGTGACGCGCCTGTTCCACCGAGATCAGCGAGGTCGCGATGCGCATCGTCACCTGCCGGTCGCTGCCAGCATCGAACTTGATGTAACCGGTCGGGCGGCCGGTGTCGAGGCGGCCGCTGCTGCGCCACGGCTTGTCGAAGCTGGCCACCACGTACATGCGGCTGGCGCCGTTGGACAGGCCACTGCGCGTATCGGTGTAGCCGCTGAGGGTCTGCGTGGCCGTGTCCAGGGTCAGGCCACCACGCGCATCGACATTGTCGAACAGCAGGTTGGCGTCGCCGCCCTCGGGGAACTCGAAGCGGAACAGCGCGGCATGGTCGGTCGGTGCGATGGCAGCAGCGATGCCATTGTCGAAGCGCACGTCGTAGCGGTAGGGGCGCGCGCTTTCATGACGGCGGTCGAACGACAGCGCGCGCTTGCGGCGGTCGGCGTCCGGCACGCCACGGCTGGCCGAGGGCATCACCTGGAAGGTCTGGCGGTCGCCCATCCACGGGCTGGGCTGGTGGCTCAGTGCCAGTGCCTGCAGCTGCGGGCGGTTCTGCGCATCGTTCTGTTCGTTCCAGCGGTACAGCCAGTTCAGTGCGCCGGCGTCGGTCACCGGGGTCCAGAAGTTGAACCCGTGCGGCACCGCCGTGGCCGGGAAATTGTTGCCGCGCGAGAAGGTGCCGTTGGCCTGGGTGCCGCGGGTGGTCAGCACCCAGTCGGAGACGCGCTGCGGCCGCTGCCGCGGTTGGGCATCCAGGCGCACGTCATCAATCCAGCCAGAGACCGGCGCGCCCTCGGCACTGGCTACCTCCAGCTCGATCGCAACCACGCGGCGGCCCTTCAGCGTGGGCACGTCGCCCAGCCGCACTGCCTTGCGGGCCCATTGTTGCGGGTACAGCGTCTTCGATTCGCCCTGCGCGCGTGCGCCGATCGCCACGCCATGCTGGTCGCGTGCCGCACCGGCCGAAACGCGGCTGCCATCGTCCAGCAGCAGGTCCAGCGATACATAGGTCGAGGCGACGGTGTCCTTGCCGACGATTTCCGGCAGCACCAGCCACGACAGCGTGGTATCGGCCTCGATGGGCAGGTCGGCCTTGAACAGTTCGCGCCGCGCGCTGCCGCCTTCGCTGCTGTAGCGCAGCGCATGCAGGCCGCTGTAGCCGGCGTTGCGCTTGGCGGCGTAGGGCGCGGCCGGTCCATTGCCGATCGTGACCTGAAGCGCACCGGTGGCCTGCGCCGGTACAGGTTCGCCCGGTTCGAACGAGGTCTGCAGCCCCTGCGCCCGCGCCGGCATCGCAGTGGTCGCACAGGCCAGGGCCAGGGCGAGCGGAAGCAGGGCGCGGCGCGGATCGGACAGGGTCATGCAAGGGTCTCCCGAAAGGGCTGGCGGCGGGCGAACCCGCATCGGCGGACACCACGGACAGCATCGCTCCGCCCGCCAAGCTGGCAGTGGAAGAGGCGATGCCGGTCCGGTGGGGGCGGGCCATGCGATCGGGTTGGATTGGGTGGGTCGGGGTGCGACCTGGCCCGATCCTGCAACAGCCGCCGCGCGCTGGCAAGTGCCATTTAGTTCGATCCAAATGCGGGAAATATCGCTGGAGTCGATTCTGGCGAGCGAACCTGCCGGAACGACCGCGAAATCCCCGGAATCGCCGCCGCCCGGCGTGTGGTGGGGAGATGCGAGGCATCGGCGGCGGCGTGCAAAGGCCCGTTGCGGGGCAATGTCGTTGCGGCCCAGATGCTAGAATCACGGGCCTCGCAACCCGTTCACCGAATCCGCCATGAGCCATACCGCCACCGCGCCCGCCAACGCCGAGAAGCGCTACACCGTGCACCGCAGCGATCTGCCGTTGAGCTGCCCGACCCCGGAAATGGCGCTGTGGAACTCGCATCCGCGCGTGTACCTGCCGATCGAAGACGAGCCCAACGGCGAAGCGCAGTGCCCGTACTGCGGTTCCGTGTTCGTGCTGGCCGACTAAACGGCGGCCCCTTCGATGCGCCGATTGACCGTGGTGCAGTTGCTGCCGGCGCTGCACTCCGGTGGTGTCGAGCGCTCGACCCTGGAAATCGCTGCGGCCCTGGTTGCCGCCGGCCATCGCGCGCTGGTGGTGTCTGCCGGTGGCCGCTTGGTGCAGCCGCTGCTGGACAGTGGTGCCGAGCACCTCACCCTGGATATCGGCCGCAAGTCGCTGCTGACCCTGCGCCATCTGCCGACCCTGCGCCGGCTGTTTGCCGAAGTTGGTGCGGACATCGTGCATGCCCGTTCGCGGCTGCCGGCCTGGTTGGGCCTGTACGCGATCCGCGCCATGCCCGCCGCACAGCGCCCGCGTTGGGTGACCACCGTGCACGGGTTGAACTCGCCCAGCCGCTACAGCGCGGTGATGACCAGTGGCGAACGCGTGATCTGCGTGTCCAACACCGTGCGCGCCTACGTGCAACGCCATTACCCGACGGTGCCGGAAGAAAAACTGCGGGTCATACCGAGAGGTGTCGACGTCAACCAGTTCCCGCGCGTGGCGCGCGCCGACCGCCGCCCGCGGCTGGCGCTGGCGGCCGACTACCCGTGGCTGGCCCAGGTCGAAGGCCCGCTGCTGCTGCTGCCGGGGCGCGGCACCCGGCTGAAGGGCCACACCCACGCGCTGCAGCTGCTGGCCGACGTGCGTGCCGCCGGCGTGCCTGCCCAGCTGTGGATGCTGGGCACCGACGAACCCGGGCGCGAGGCCTACGTGGCTGACCTGCGCCGCCAGGCCGCGGCACTGGGCGTGGCCGAGGCCGTACAGATCAGCACGCCTACCGTCCGCATCGCCCAGGCCTACGCCGCCAGCGATCTGGTGCTGCAGCTGTCGGACAAGCCGGAAGCCTTTGGCCGCACCGTGGTCGAGGCGCTGTCGGTCGGTCGCCCGGTGCTGGGCTGGGACCACGGTGGCGTCGGCGAACTGCTGCTGCAGCTGCAGCCCAGCGGTGCGGTGCCGCTCGGCGACGCGCGCGCGCTGGGTGAACGTGCGCTGGCCCTGCTGGCGCAGCCGCCGTCCCTGCCGACCCGCATCCCGTTTACCCTGCAGGCCATGCAGCGCGATACCCTCCGCCTCTATGCCGATCTCGCCGGCTGACCCCGCTGCCATCGTGCGCGACGACCGTGCCGGGCGCTGGGCGCCCTGGTGGGTGCTGGCGTACGTGGCGATGTGGCCGCTGCCGGGCATTGCCGAAACCGTGCTGGGCCTTGGCGCGGTCTATGCTGCCGCGCGCATGGTGATGCGCCGGCTGCAGCGCCGCCCGCACCTGTTGAGCACGGCGGCGTGGGCGCTGACCTCGATCCTGTTCCTCGGCTACTGGCTGCCGCAGGCGTTTTCGGCCATCGATGCGATCGACCCTTCGGCCTCGTGGACCAAGGCGGCCGCCGGACTGCGCTACCTGCCCTTCATGTGGCTGGTGGCGATCGCGGTGGCCACGCCGGAACGGCGGCGCTTGACCTTCGGTGGCCTGGCGCTGATCACCGGCGTGTGGACGCTGGACGCGCTGGTGCAGGCGCTGGCTGGCACCAGCCCGTGGTTCTGGTCGCTGGAACACCTGAAGCTGGCCGTGAGTGGCCACGCGTTGTGCCCGGCCGACGAAGCCGCACTGGCCGACCGCCTCAGTGGCGCGCTTGGGCCCTGCAATCTGAAATTCGGCCAGGTGCTGGCCAGCCTGTCACCGTTCCTGCTGCTGCCGATGGCGCAGCGTTTCGGCAATGCAGGGTGGCTGCTGGCCGCTGCAACACTGGGGTGCGTGCTGCTGCTGGCAGGTTCGCGCGCCTCGTGGATCACCTTTGTGCTGGTGCTGGCCTACAGCGGCGTGCGCCAGTTCGGCTGGAAGCGGCTGCTGCTGCTGGCCCTGGTGGCAGCGCTGGGTACGGCCGCACTGACAGCGGGCGTGCCGCAGCTGCGCGAGCGTGTCGCGCGCACGGCGCAGGCATGGAACGAAGACGGGCAGGGCGTTGACGAGGCGCTTTCGGGGCGCGCGCGCATCTGGACCGCAGCGGTGTGCATGATCGAGGAGCATCCGGTCAACGGTGTCGGTGCGCGCGGCTTCCGCGATGCGTATCCGGCCTGCGTGTCAGATGAGGGTCCCGCCGTGTGGGGCAGCCAACCGGCGTTGCACGCCCACCAGATCGTGCTGGAAATCCTTGCCGAGACCGGCGTTCTGGGCCTGCTGCTGTGGTTGGCGGCGGTGGCGCAGGCCTGGCGGGCGTGGCGCTATGCCCCGGCGGCTGCGCATGATCGCGCCCGACCGGCAATGCTGGCGCTGGCGGTTACGGTGTTCCCGCTCAATACGCACCTGGCGTTCTATTCCGCGTTCTGGGGTGGCCTGACGGTGCTGCTGGCAGCCCTGTTCGCCGGCAGCCTGCTGGCCCGCGACGCAGATGATTCCCCGCCGGTGACGTGACCGCGCATCCGCGCATGGCGTGGCTCTACTGCATGTACCAGACGGAGCGTGCTTTGGTAGATCCACGCCATGCGTGGATGGAGCTTTCCCGACGCAAATACCGGTCAACCACCTCTACCGGTGTTTCCATGCGTATCGCACGCTGGAGGCATGGCCAGCCCCAGACTTCGCTACGGTCGGTATTCCCGATCCGGCAACGTTTATTCATTGACCACAGCAACCCTCGGCCGCGAACCGTTGTTCGCCGATGCGGCAAACGTGGCGATCCTTATCGACACCCTGCGCTTCGTAGAGCGCAAGGGCTTCAGCCACAGCCTCGCCTGGGTGGTCATGCCCGACCATCTGCACTGGCTGATGGAGCTGCGCGGAGGAACCCTGGCCGAGTGTATGGCCCTGCTCAAATCACGCAGCAGCCGACTGCTGAACCGGCGATTGGAGCGACGAGGGGCGCTGTGGCAGCACGGTTACCACGATCATGCCGTACGCAGCGATGAATCCCTTCATGAGAAGGCGATGTACATCCTGGCCAATCCGGTCCGCGCGGGCCTGGCCGGCACGTTGGGTGAGTACCCGCACGCATGGTGCCGTTGGCCGTTGTAGGTGCCGGCACCCGGATGTAGAGCATCCACGCATGGCGTGGATCTACTTCAGAATGCTCCGCGTCATCAAATTCACGCCATGCGTGGACGAAACCCTCCCGCCCCACCGTTATTTGTAGAAATCACTCCGGCCGCCGGGCTGGCGCTTGAAGCGGCGGTGGATCCACAGGTACTGGTCGGGAGCCTCGCGCACCATCGCTTCGATGGCCTGGTTGACCCGCGTGGTATCGGCTTCCACATCCTCGCTGGGGAAGTTCTCCAGCGGCGCGCCGATCTTCAGGAAGTACTTTCCGCCTTCGCGCCGGTGGAAGTACGGAATCACCGCACAGCCGGTCATGCGCGCCAGCTGATGGGTGGCGGTGATGGTCGAAGCGGTGTGGCCGAAGAACGGCACGAACACGGTGTCCTTGCCCCGCATGTCCTGGTCTGGCGCGTACCAGAGGAAGCCGCCCTTCTTCAGGTGGCGCACGGTCGCGCGGATGTCCTCGTTGGCGAACATCGCCTTGGCATAGCGCAGGCGGCCGAACTTCACCGCCCACTCGTACACCGGGTTCTTGTGCTTGCGGTACATGCCGGAAAGATCGACGTAGTCGCACAGCAGGCGGCCGCACATTTCCAGGGTCATGAAGTGGCCGGAGACCAGCAGGACGCCGCGGCCTTCGGCCTGCATCTGCCGCAGGTGTTCCAGGCCTTCGATCCGTACCTGCGGGCGGATGCTGTCGATGCTGCCCCACCAGGCGCGGATGCACTCGAACACGCCGACGCCCAGCGCGTCGAAACTGTCGCGCACCAGGCGCTGCCGCCACGCCTCGTCCTTCTCGGGGAAGCACAGCTGCAGGTTGACCTCGGCGGCGCGGCGGCGGCTGCCGAGCAGGCGCCAGGTGATCCAGCCGACGCCCCGGCCCAGCGCGCGCTGCAGCATCCACGGCAGGCGGGCGATGGCGAAGGCGCCGAACATGGCGGCGAACATCGGCCAGTTGCGCGGATCGCGCAGCGATGGGCGGACGGCGGTGGAGGCATCTGACATGGGGCCATTCTACCAAGGCGGCCGCGTGTCTTTCCCGGGGGGCTCCCGTATCCTTGCCGCATGCGTAAAGACCCTGTCGAATGGATCCTGCGCGGCCTGTACTCGGTCGTGCTCTACATCCTGCTGCCGATCACCGTGTACCACCTGGTCTGGCGCGGCTTCCGGGTCCGTGAGTACTTCCGGCGCTGGGACGAACGCTACGCCTCCTATCCGCAGCCGACCGGCCAGCCACGGGTGTGGCTGCACGCGGTCTCGGTGGGCGAGGTCAATGCCGCCGCGCCGCTGGTCAACGCCCTGCGCCAGCAGCGCCCGGACATCCGCTGGGTCATCACCACCATCACTCCGACCGGCTCCGAGCGCGTGCGTGCGCTCTGGGGCGACGCGCTGGACCATGTCTACCTGCCGTACGACGTGCCGGGCAGCGTCAACCGCTTCCTCGGCCATTTCCAGCCCAGCCTGGCGCTGATCCTGGAAACCGAGTTGTGGCCGAACATGCTGTTCGGCTGCCGTGACCGTGGCGTTCCGGTCTACATCCTCAATGCCCGGTTGTCGGCGCGTTCGCTGCGCGGCTACCGGCTGCTGGCCGCATTGATCCGCCGCGCCCTGCGCACCGTCACCTGCGTGGCCGCGCAGTCGCAGGACGATGCCGAGCGCTTCGTGCAGCTGGGGGCGGAGCCCGGCCAGGTGCAGGCACTGGGCAACCTGAAGTTCGACATCACCACGCCGGACGTGCAGGGCTTCGTCGAACAGTTCCATGCACGGGTGCCGGGCGCGCGCCCGGTATGGATCGCCGCCAGTACCCATGATGGCGAAGAACAGGCGGTGATCGACCTGCACCGGCGCCTGCGCCAGCAGCATCCGGATCTGCTGCTGCTGTGGGCACCGCGCCATCCCGAACGTTTCCCGAAGGTGGAAGCGCTGGCGCGCGAACAGGGCTGGAGCGTGGCGACCCGCCGCGTGGACCAGTGGCCGCACGCCGCCACAGACGTGTTCGTCATCGATACCCTCGGCGAGCTGATGCCGTTCTACGCCTGCGCCCAGGTCGCCTTCGTCGGCGGCAGCCTGCAGGCCATCGGTGGCCACAACCTGCTGGAGCCCGCTGCGATGGGAACCGCGGCGGTGACCGGCCCGCACCTGCACAACTTCGCGGAAATCTCCCGGCGCATGCGCGAGGCCGGTGCGCTGCTGATTGGCGAAGATGTGCAGGCAGTGGGCGACCTGCTGCAGCATCTGCTTGAAGATGCGCAGGCCCGCGAAGACATGGCGCGTGCGGGCTGCACGTTGGTCAGCAATGGCCGTGGCGCGCTGCAGCGCACGCTTGCGCTGGTCGCACCGCACCTGCCACCACCGCGCGAGTGATCCCGGCAGCGCGGCGTCGGCGGCGCTGTGCAGCGTTGTCGTGATCAACTTCATCAATTCTGCTTAGCAACGATTTTTCTGTCGTTGCTGGACCGACCCTGCCGATGGCAGCGTGCCTGCCATCACATCGTGGCGCACGCAGCACCGATTCTGATTCCGCAGGACGACGCAGGCTGCCAGCCTGCTGTCGACCGCGCTTGGGCGGATATCAAGGGAACTTGCGATGGACGGCGACAGGGGCAGGGACGGCACCGGTGGGGCGCGCTTGGGGATGGACCACCTGGCTGTGGTGGCACTGACGCTGCTGGTGGGCGGCAGCGTGATCGCGCTGGTGGGCCAGCACACGGCGGCACAGGCTGGCCCGGCCATCGTACTGAGCCTGTTGCTGGCCGCACTGGGGGCTGGCCTGGTGCTGTGCTGCCTGCAGGATCTGGTGCTGCGACTGCCGGCGGCCGATGGCCTGTACGGGCTGTTGGCCGCCAGCTGGGGGCCACGGGTGGCCATCGTTCTGGGCGCGATCCTGTTGCTTGAGCTGACGGCGACCACGGCGGGCGCGGCACAGTCCATGGCCCGCCATGTACATGCCGTGCTGGCTACCGGAGGCCTCCATGCCAACGACTGGCTGCCCGTGCAGGTAGCGGCGGCCATGGGTCTGCTGTTGTTGAGCGCGCTCGCGTTGCTGCCGCCGCGGGGTGTGGCTCTGGCGGCCTGTGCGCTGCTGACGGTGAAGATCGGTGTGGGGGTGTTGCTGCTGGCGCTGGCGGCGCGTCACGTGCACTACGGGCATTGGATTCCCTGGCTGCCTCCGGCGACCGCACCGTATCGCTTCGGGCTGGGGGGCGTGCTGGCGGCTGCGGTGCCGCTGCTGGGCATATTTGCCAGCGTGGGCCTGGCACTGGGCTTTCCTGCGCTGCGCCGCCAGGGCGCGATGTGGCAGCCGGCGGTGCTGGCGCTGGTCTCGTTGCTGGCGATGCTGCTGCTGATCGTGCTGGCAGCATTGCAGGCCGGGCTGGTCGAATTTTCCGCGCTCGCCAGTACCCGGCCACTGGCGGTTGCGCTGCAGGTGCACCCCCAGCTGCAGTGGATGCTGCCATTGTTGCCCCTGGCCGGGGCAGCGGGCCTGGCCGCCCTGCAGTTGGTGCTGCTGATGCTGGCCGTCCGGTTGGCCACATCGTTGTGGCCCCGCGCAGCTGACGCGGCGGGACGATCCCGCACGCGCCTGAGCGCAATGGTGGTTGCGCTGCCGGCGGTGATGCTGGTGCTGGGGCTGCCGCAGGGCACCTTGCCGGCGCTGCCGGGTCCGGCAACGCTGGTGGTCATGGCAGCGCTGTGCCTGGCGGTGCTGCGGCGTCGGGATGACACCCGGCAAGGCGCAGCCGGCTGCGGGCTGATGATGTCGATGCTGGCCCCCTTGGCAGCCGTGCTGTGCGCGCTCGCGGCGTTGGAACGCCTGCGCGCATGGCCGGGCTGACGGTTCGTGGGGCCACGCCGGGGCGCGCGCGTGTGGATGCAGCATCTGCAAAAAAGCCACCCTCGCGGGTGGCTTTTTAGTTGCAGGGGCGACGACTCAGTGCGTGGTCGTGGCCGGGTTGCCCGCGTCCTGGGTCAGCAGCCGATTGACGTCCTGCAGTTCGGCCACGTCCAGCGCACCCAGCGACTGGCTCAGCAGCAGGCGGTTCTGCAGGAAGGTGTAGCGGGCCTGGGCATAGTCCAGCTGTGCCGAGAACAGGATGCGCTGGTTCTGGATCACATCCAGCACGGTACGGGTACCGACTTCCAGGCCGACCTGCGAAGCGTCGTACGCGCTCTGCGCCGAGACCACCGCCAGGCGGCGGGCTTCCACTTCGCTGATGCCCTGAACCAGGGTCTGGTAGGCATTGCGGGTATTGCGATCCAGGGCACGCTTCTGCTGCTCGTAGCCGTCCTGGGCGATGTCACGCTGCGCCAGCGCCTGGCGCACGCCGGACTGGGTGGCACCACCGGAGAAGATCGGCACGCTCAGGGTCAGGCCGATGCTGTTGGTGCGCGCATCCGGTGACAGCGAGCCGGCACCGGTGCTGTCGCCCCAGGTGGCGCTCTTGCCCCAGCTGCCGCCCAGCGACAGGGTCGGGTAATGACCACCACGGGCAGCCTGCACGCCGGCTTCAGCGGCACTGACCTTCAGCTCCTGCGCCTTCAGCGCCGGATTCTGGGTCGTAGCCTGCTGCACCAGCTCGTCGATGTTGCCGCGGTTGGCCGGCACTTCCGGGCGGAAGTCCGCCGGCAGGCCACGCAGGTTGGTCACCGGCTGGCCGGTCAGTTCGGTCAGGGCCTGGTAGTTATCGGCCAGGGTGTTCTGCGCAATGATGGTGTTGGCGCGCGCCTGGTCGTACTGGGCGCGTGCTTCGTGCACGTCGGTGATCGGCGCCAGGCCCACTTCCAGGCGCTTGTCGGCGAAGTCGAACTGCTTCTTCGCGGCCGCTTCATTGGTCTGTGCGGCGTTCAGCGATTCGATCGCCACCAGCACATTGAAGTAGGCCGCCGAGGTGCGCACGATCAGGTTGTCGTTGGCCGATTCGAGGGTGAAGTCCGCCGCCTTGCTCAGCTCACGCTGCGAGCGCAGGTTGTTGATCTGGGTCCAGTTGAACAGCGTCTGGCTGCCGTCGATCGTGTAGGTGCGGCGCTTGTTGGTGAACGAGCCGGAGTTGGCGTCGGCGTTCGGCTCGCTGCGCGTGCGGTTCAGCGCGGCCTGGCCGTTGATCTGCGGCAGCAGGGCGGCACGCGCCTGCACGGCGCCTTCCTTGTCGTACAGCCGGGTCGATTCGGCGGCCGACAGCTGCGGATCGCCGTTGCGGGCCATTTCGTAGACCTGCAGCAGGTCGGCGGCATGGGCGGACAACGGCAGCAGGGCAGTGGCCAGCGCAACAGCGAGGGATCGGCGGATCATTGCGGCTTCCTTGGACTCAGAGGTGGAACTGGGGGGCCGGGGCGGCACCACGCAGGTAATCGATATCGGTCTCGAACAGGGACTCGGAGCTGCCGTCGGCCTTGACCAGCAGGGCCTCCATCGCCGGCGAGCGGCCGTGGATCACGAACAGGCGGCCACCCGGACGCAGCCACGAGGCGAACTGTGACGGCACCACGTCGACCGCACCAGTGACACAGATCACGTCAAAGCGGCGTTCGGTCTGCCAGGACAGGGCATCGGCCACTTCCACGCGGACGTTGGTGCCCAGGCCGGAGGCGTCCAGGCGGGCACGCGCAGCGGCGGCCAGCTCCGGGTCGATTTCCAGGCTCAGCACATCGCGCGCCAGCGCGCCGATGCAGGCCGACAGGAAGCCGCTGCCCGTGCCGATTTCCAGTACTTCGTCACCCGGCTGCAGGTCCAGTGCCTGCAGGGTACGGCCCTCGATGACCGGCTTCATCATCTTCTGGCCGTGGCCGATCGGCAGTTCGACATCGGCGTAGGCCAGTGCCCGGTGCGCGTCGGCGACAAAGGCCTCGCGCGGCAGGCGGGCCAGGACGTCGAGCACCTTGATGTCCAGCACGTCCCAGGGACGGATCTGCTGTTCCACCATCAGTTCGCGGGCGTGGGCGTAATCAATCGTCATGAGGTTCAAATCCAGCGCAGTGGGCCGGCCATTTTACCGGTGCCGGAGGCCGGCGGCGCGCCCAGAGCATCAGCTGCCGGGGGCCGGGGTCGCAGTGCCGGAAGTCATCGCGACCTCCGGTTCGTTCAGTTTTGGTTATTCAGCCGTTCCGGCCCCTCGCGGCGCGTAGGCGCGCAGGAAGAAGTCGATGCTGGCGGTTACGTGGGCAAGAGGGTCGCATTCCACGGGTGACAGTGGCATGCCGCACATCATATGCATGTGCACTTCGCCCTTGACCAGGGTCAGGAACTGCTCGCCGGCCAGAGCACAGTCGGGGATATCCAGTTCGCCACGTTCGGCGCGGGCACGCAGGAAATCGGCCAGGGCCTCGCAGGTACGCTCGGGGCCGGCTTTCCAGAACAGCGCGCGCAGGCGTTCGTCGGTCTCCGGCGCCATCATCATGCGCTGGATCGAGATCGCCGCGTCGGAGGTGATCAGCTCGAAGAAGGCCAGGCCGATACCGATCAGCTGGTCGCGCAGCGGGCCGTCCGCATCGGCTACGAACAGCGCGTCGGGCAGCATTTCAATGCACTTTGACTGCACCGCCTCGGAGAACAGCGTCTCCTTGTCGCCGAAGTGGCTGTACACAGTCAGCTTCGAGACGCCGGCCTGAGCGGCGATGGTGTCCATGCTCACGCCGGTATAGCCCTGTTCGATGAACAGTGCCTTGGCTGCTTCAAGGATCGCCGCGCGCTTGCCGAGGTCCTTGGGGCGCCCGGGTCCGGCGGCCTTGGCAGCGGGCTTGGCCGACGGCTTGCGGGAAATGTGGGAACTCATCGCGACAATACTAGACCAAGCGGTTCGATATTTATACTATACCGGCCGGTTTATTAAATTGGGCCGGCAGTCGCGGCTCCTCCCTTAGTTGCAACCCTGCGTTTTCAGGACGTTGACCGATGAAGATCGTGCGCTGGATGGGCGGTATGGTGTGGATGGCTGCGCTGGCAGCCTGTTCGGGGCAGGAACAGGCGCCACCGGCGGCCGTACCGGTGCTGGTGGTTCACCCCGGCGAGCAGGCCGGGCAGGCGCCGGCGGCGTTCCCGGGCACGGTGCGTGCGCGACAGGAAAGCCCGCTGTCGTTCCGAGTTGGCGGCAACCTGGTCAAGCGCCACGTCGATGCCGGGCAACGGGTGAAGAAGGGCGACGTGCTGGCCGAGCTGGACGTGGCCGACTTCGCGCTGCAGGCCCGTGCCTCGCAGGCGCAGCTGGCGGCAGCCGAAGCCGATCTGGTGCGCGCCCGCGATGACCTCAAGCGTTACCAGGTGCTGGCCGACCAGCAGCTGGTCAGCCGCTCGCAGCTGGACCAGCAGTCCGCCGCGTTCAAGGCCGCGCAGGGCCAGGCCAACGCCGCCCGCGCCAACCTCGATGTGCTCCGCAACCAGGCCGGCTACGCACAGCTGCGTGCGCCGGCTGACGGTGTGATCGCCAGCCGCGAGGCCGAGGCCGGGCAGGTGGTGTCCGCCGGGCAGACCATCTTCAACCTGGCCGCCGACGGTGGCCGCGAAGTGCTGATCGACCTGCCCGAGGCCACCATCCGCGACTATGCTGTGGGCCAACCGGTCGAGGTGGAGTTGTGGAACCGCCCCGGCCAGCGCCTGCCGGGCACGATCCGGGAGATCGCCGCCGCTGCCGATCCGCAGGCACGTACCTATGCGACCCGGGTCAGCCTGCCCGCCGATGCGCTGGCCGACGTCGAACTGGGCCAGAGTGCACGCGTCTACAGCAGCGCCGGTCGCCACGGCACCCTGCAGCTGCCGCTGGGCGCGCTGCAGCGTGGTGCCAACGGTGCCGCCAGCGTATGGGTGGTCGATCCGGGCAACAGCACGCTGAAGGCCGCAACGGTCACCACCGGTGCGTTTGGCAGCGAGACGGTACCGGTGCTGTCCGGCGTGAACGCGGGTGACTGGGTAGTTGCTGCGGGTGGCCATCTGCTGCGGGCCGGCCAGCCGGTGGTCGCCGTGGACCGGCAGAACCGTCCTGTGCTGAAGCCGGCCACGCCGGCGGCTGCCGCCAAGGCCAGGGAGTAAGCCGGTGCGCCGCTTCAATCTTTCCGAGTGGGCGCTGTCCAACCGCCCGCTGGTGCTGTTCGCGATGCTCGCCTTCGCGCTGATCGGCGCGTGGTCGTACAAGCACCTGGGCCAGTCCGAGGACCCGCCGTTCACCTTCAAGGCGATGGTGGTGCGCACATTGTGGCCGGGGGCGACCGCCGAGCAGGTCTCGCGGCAGGTGACCGAGCCGCTTGAGAAGGCGCTGATGAATACCGGCGAGTACGAGTTCATCCGCTCGTACTCGCGCCCGGGCGAATCGCAGATCATCTTCATGGCGCGCGACAGCCTGCGTTCCAGGCAGATCCCGGACCTGTGGTACCAGGTGCGCAAGCGCGTGGGCGACATCCGCCCGACGCTGCCGCGCGAGATCGTCGGTCCTTTCTTCAACGATGAGTTCGGCGACACCTACGGCAACATCTATGCGTTGACCGGCAAGGGCTTCGACTACGCGGTGATGCGCGACTACGCCGACCGCATCCAGCTGGAACTGCAGCGGGTGCCCGACGTCGGCAAGATCGACCTGGTCGGCCTGCAGGACGAGAAGGTGTGGATCGAACTGTCCAACACCCGGCTGGCCACGCTGGGCGTGTCGATGCAGCAGGTGCAGCAGGCGCTGGCCGACCAGAACGCAGTGACCGGCACCAGCTTCTTCGAGACCGCCACCGATCGCGTGCAGCTGCGGGTGACCGGCCAGTTCAACGACATCGAAGCGATCCGCCAGTTCCCGATCCGCGCCGGCGACCGCACCGTGCACCTGGGCGACATCGCCGAGGTCAAGCGCGGCTTCGCCGATCCGGCGTCGCCGAAGATGCGCTTCATGGGCGAAGAGGCGATCGGCCTGGCGGTGGCGATGAAGGATGGCGGTGACATCCTCAAGCTCGGCGCCAACCTCGATGCCGAGTTCGAACGCCTGCAGAAGACCCTGCCGGCCGGCATGCAGCTGCGCAAGGTGTCCGACCAGCCGCAATCGGTGGAAGAGTCGGTCGGCGAGTTCGTGCAGGTGCTGACCGAGGCGGTGGTGATCGTGCTGCTGGTCAGCTTCTTCTCGCTGGGCCTGCGCACCGGCCTGGTGGTGGGCGTGACCATCCCGCTGGTGCTGGCGATGACCTTCTTTGTCATGCACTACTTCGACATCGGCCTGCACAAGATCTCGCTGGGTGCATTGGTGCTGGCGCTGGGACTGCTGGTGGACGATGCGATCATCGCGGTGGAGATGATGGCCACCAAGATGGAGCAGGGCTACGACCGCCTGCGCGCCGCCAGTTTCGCCTGGGAGTCGACCGCGTTCCCGATGCTGACCGGCACCCTGATCACCGCGACCGGCTTCCTGCCCATTGCCACTGCGGCATCGAGTACCGGTGAATACACCCGCTCGCTGTTCCAGGTGGTGACCATCGCGCTGGTGGTGTCGTGGATCGCAGCGGTGCTGTTCATCCCTTACCTGGGCGACAAGATGCTGCCGGACCTGTTCAATCCGCAGCCGCCGAAGCCGGGCAGCCTGTCAGCGCGCTGGCACGCCAAGCGCCGGCAGTGGGCCGACCGCTATCCGGCGCTGGCCAATCTGATCGCGCCGCCGCAGCACGGGCACGACCACGATCCGTACCAGCGCCCGTTCTATCGTAGTTTCCGTCGCTTCCTCGATACCTGCCTGCGGCATCGCTGGTGGGTGATCGCGGCGACCATCGGCCTGTTCGTGTTCTCGCTGATGATGTTCCGCTTCGTGCCGCAGCAGTTCTTCCCGGATTCGACCCGGCCGGAACTGATGGTGGACATCGAGCTGGCCGAGGGCGCCTCGCTGCGCTCGACCCAGGCCCAGGCCGAGAAGCTTGAGAAGCTGCTGTCCAGCCGCGAGGGCATTGCCAACTACGTGTCCTATGTGGGCACCGGTTCGCCGCGCTTCTACCTGCCGCTGGACCAGCAGCTGCCGGCGACCAACTTCGCCCAGTTCGTGGTGCTGGCCAAGGACATCACTTCACGCGAAAGCACCCGCGACTGGCTGCTGCACGAGGTGATCCCGAAGTTCCCGGACGTGCAGATGCGCGTGACCCGCCTGGAGAACGGCCCGCCGGTCGGCTATCCGGTACAGATGCGCATCTCCGGCGAGCACATCGAGAAGGTGCAGGCGATCGCGCGGCAGGTCGAGGCCAAGGTGCGGGAGAACCCGCACGTGATGAACGTCAACCTGGACTGGAGCGAGCCGAGCAAGGTGGTGCGCCTGGTGGTCGACCAGGAGCGCGCCCGCGCGCTGGGCGTGAGCAGCGCCCAGGTCAGCCAGTTCCTGTCCAGTTCGGTGGCCGGGCAATCGGTAAGCGTGTATCGCGAGGGCAATCGCCAGATCGAGATGCTGCTGCGCGGGCCGGCCGATGAGCGCAATCAACTGGAGCTGCTGTCCAGCCTGTCGATGCCCACCGCCAACGGTGGCAGCATCACGCTGTCGCAGGTGGCGACGATGGAGTACGGCTTCGAGGACGGCATCATCTGGCACCGCAACCGATTGCCGACGGTGACCGTGCGCGCCGACATCAGTGATGGCATGCAGGCGCTGGACGTGGTGCATCAGATCCTGCCCACACTGGACGGCATCCGTGCCGAGCTGCCCAGTGGTTACCTGCTGGAAACCGGCGGTACCGTGGAGGATTCGGCGCGTGGCCAGAACTCGATCAAGGCCGGCATGCCGCTGTTCCTGGTGGTGGTGGCCACGCTGCTGATGCTGCAGCTGCGCAGCTTCTCGCGTGCAGCGATGGTGCTGGTGACCGCGCCGCTGGGCATCATCGGCGCGACGCTGTTCCTGCTGCTGTTCCGCGCGCCGTTCGGCTTCGTCGCGCTGCTGGGCACGATCGCACTGGCCGGCATGATCATGCGCAACTCGGTGATCCTGATCGACCAGATCCAGCAGGACATCGATGCCGGGCATGACCGTTGGCATTCGATCATCGACGCCACGGTGCGCCGCTTCCGCCCGATCGTGCTGACCGCACTGGCAGCCGTGCTGGCGATGATTCCGCTGTCGCGCAGCGCGTTCTACGGCTCGATGGCGATCTCGATCATGGGCGGCCTGATCGTCGGTACGGTGCTGACCCTGGTGTTCCTGCCGGCATTGTACGCGGCGTGGTTCCGGGTGAAGCCCGATGAATCCGGGGCGTGATGCCGACCGGGGTCGGATCCCTTTTCCTCCGGGAAAGGGCTCTGACCCCACCCATGCCGGTTGGTCTTTGCCCTGGTAGGTGCCAACCTTGGTTGGCACGGATGCATGCATTCACGCATGGCGTGGATCTACTGCAGCTGCAGGCCGCTCCGCAGCACCGGCAGCAGCCATTCGATGAACACCTGCACACGCTGTGCGCGGTGTTGCCGATGCGGCTGCAGAAGTGTCACCGGCAATGGCTGCGCCACGTGTTGCGGCATCACCTCCACTAAGGCACCTGACTGCAGTTCCGCCTGTACGTCGTAGCGCGGAATCTGCAACAGCCCTAGTCCCGCCACGCAGCAGGCGATCGACGCCTCGGCGCTGTTCACTCGTACCCAGCCCGGCATCGGCTGCATGTGAAGCTGGCCGCCGTCCTGCCATTCCCAGGGTTCCACCCGTGCATTCGTCGGCGACGCATAGTTCACCGCGCGATGCTGCTGCAGATCGGCGGGGTGCTGCGGCACTCCGTGCTCGCGCAGGTAGGCCGGTGCGGCGACGTTGACGAAGTCCAGCTGGCCCAGCTCGCGCGCCACCAGGCTGGAGTCACCCAGCTGGCCGACCCGCAGCACGGCATCGCAGCCGTCTTCGATCAGGTTCACTGCGCGGTCGGTCATGCCCAGGTCCACTTCCACCTGCGGATACTGCGCGAAGAACCCGGGCAGCGCCGGAGCGATGATGCGACGGCCGATGCGGCTGGGCACGTCGATCTTCAGCAGGCCCATCGGCTGCGCGTCGTCCTGGCGGAACAGGGTTTCGGCGTCCTCGACCTCGGCGATCAGGCGCAGGCAGCGGGCATGGAACACGTCGCCGTCGTGGGTGGTGGACACCCGCCGGGTCGAGCGCTGCAGCAGGCGGGTGCCGAGCCGCTGCTCCAGCTCCGCAATGGCTGCCGAGACAGTGGAGCGGGGCAGGCCGAGCTGGTCGGCGGCGCGGGTGAAGCTCGCGCACTCCACGACCCGGGTGAAGATGCGGAAGCGATCGATCCGGTCCATTGTTCGCTGACTCTGGAAAGTTAAGTCAATGTGGCGGGCTTTATCCGCTTTTTCTGCACGATATCGTCGTCAGGGCAGGGTTGCCACCCCGGGCAGCCCCCTCCCGAGACCGAAGCCATGACCGAGCATTCCCTCAAGGGCAAGACCGTACTGATCGCCGGTGGCGCCAAGAACCTGGGCGGCCTGATCGCCCGCGACTTCGCCGCACAGGGCGCCAAAGCCATCGTCATCCACTACAACAGTGCCGCTACCCAGGCCGATGCAGAAGCGACTGTAGCCGCGGTGCAGGCCGCCGGCAGCAAGGCGGTGGCCCTGCAGGGCGACCTGACGTCGGCGGCAGCGATGGAGCGCTTGTTCGTCGATGCCGTGGCCGCAGTCGGCCGTCCTGACATCGCCATCAATACGGTGGGAAAGGTACTCAAGAAGCCGCTGCTGGACATCAGCGAGGCGGAGTACGACGAGATGAGCGCGGTCAATGCCAAGGCCGCGTTCTTCTTCCTGAAGGAGGCAGGTCGCCACATCAATGACGGTGGCCGCATCTGCACCCTGGTCACCTCGCTGCTGGGTGCGTTCACGCCGTTCTATTCCAGCTATGCCGGCACCAAGGCGCCGGTCGAGCATTTCACCCGTGCGGCGTCGAAGGAGTTCGGCGAGCGCGGCATCTCGGTGACCGCGATCGGTCCCGGTCCGATGGACACGCCGTTCTTCTATCCGGCCGAGAGCGCCGATGCGCAGGCCTACCACAAGACCGCGGCGGCGCTATCGGCGTTCACCCGCACCGGGCTGACCGACATCGCCGACATCGTGCCGTGGATCCGCTTCCTGGTGACCGATGGCTGGTGGATGACCGGGCAGACGATTCTGGTCAATGGTGGGTACACCACCAAGTAAGCAAAGCCATGCATGGCGTGGCCCTACTGCGCGGGAACCGAATCATCCACGCATGGCGTGGATCTACCGCTGTGGTAGGTGCCAACCTTGGTTGGCACGGAGTCGGGCAGTGGCCACGGGCCCCCTGTAGAGCCGTGCCATGCTCGACTCTACAGGTGTTGCCCGATGGATCAGCCCAGCTTCGCCAGCACCGCGTCGGTTGCCGCGGCGGTGCTGACGGCCTGGCCCTTGGCGGCCAGGTCGGCAGTGAACACCCCAT
>NZ_JBHHMJ010000227.1:0-2746 GCF_042136455.1 Stenotrophomonas sp. 3diitr2024 | reverse complement strand
CCCCAGGGATGGGTTTACGGCGTCCCCTGCGCAACCCACCCTCCCGGCCCAAACGAAGGAAATCCGCAGCGCTTCGCGACCCACCCCGAGGGGCTTCGCCGTTGGCTGGATACGCGATACCCCGTAAACGAAGACGCCCCGGCGCAGGGCCAGGGCGTGTTCGTGGATCAGGTCAGGCCGGCATCAGAATTCCTGCCAGTCTCCGTCGGCCAGTTCGGTGGCCATCGGGCGACCGCCAGCGGTGCGGCGGGCCGGCGGTGCGACCGGTGCCGGGGCGGCTGGCACGGTGGCTCGCGGGGCCGGGGCTGCGGCGACGCGCGGGGCGGCGACGACCTCGGCCTCATCGACCACGAAGATCGACACCGCTTCGCTGAGATGGCCGGCCTGTTCTTCCATCGCACGTGCGGCAGCGGTGGCTTCCTCCACCAGCGCGGCATTCTGCTGGGTGGTTTCGTCCATCTGCACCACGGTCTGGTTGACCTGCTCGATGCCGGCCGACTGTTCCTGCGAGGCGGCGGAGATCTCGGCCATGATGTCGGTCACGCGCTGCACCGAGGCGACGATCTCGCCCATGGTCGCGCCGGCCTTGTGGACCAGCGCCGAGCCGTCGTTGACCTTGCCGACGGAGTCGTCGATCAGGCCCTTGATCTCCTTGGCGGCAGCCGCCGAGCGCTGGGCGAGGGTGCGCACTTCACTGGCAACCACGGCGAAGCCGCGGCCCTGTTCACCGGCACGCGCGGCTTCCACGGCGGCATTCAGCGCCAGGATGTTGGTCTGGAACGCAATGCCGTCGATGACGCTGATGATCTCGGCGATCTTCTTCGACGAGGCTTCGATGGCGGACATGGTGGTGACCACCTGGCCGACGACTTCACCGCCCTGCGAGGCGACGCCATGGGCGCCGATGGCGAGCTGGTTGGCCTGGCGGGCGTGCTCGGCGTTCTGGCGCACAGTGGAGGTCAGTTCCTCCATCGAGGCCGCGGTTTCCTCCAGGTTGGCGGCCTGCTGCTCGGTACGGCGCGACAGGTCGCTGTTGCCCGAGGCGATCTCGCTGGCGGCCAGGGTGATGCTGGAGGCGCTGGCCTGGATCTGGCCGACGATCTGGGTCAGCTGCGCGACCGTGGCGTTGGCATCGTCGCGCATGCGGGCGAACACGCCCTGGTAATCGCCGTGCATGCGCGCGGTCAGGTCGCCCTCGGCGATGGCCGACAGCAGCTGCGACAGCTTGCCGAGGTTGTCATCGCTGACCGCCATCATCGCGTTGAGGTTTTCCAGCATCAGGCGGAAATCGTGGTCGAAGCGCTGCGCATCGCCTCGGCGGCTGAAGTCGCCGGCAGCAGCGGCGCTGGCCAACTGCTTGATCTCGGCGTTGATGCGGCCGAGGTTGGCCTTGACGGTGTCGACGGTGGTGGTCATCGCCGCCTTCTCGCCCGGGTAGCGGGCGATGTCGCGGCTCAGGTCACCAACCGCGTACTGCTGCACCACGTCCAGCACATCGTGCAGGGTCTGCACGTGGCTACCCACCAGGGCGTTGGTTTCCTGGACCATCAGCCCGTACTCGCCGGGGAAGGCGCTGGCGTCGATGCGGTAGCTGAGTTCGCCACCGTCGTGGCGGCGGGCCATTTCGCGCTGGCCGGTGATGACGGCATGCAACTGCTGCTGCATGCCGGCCATGGCGTCCAGCAGGCGGCCGGTTTCATCGTGCGGCTGCGGGCCGATATGGCTGTCGAGCTTGCCGGCGGCGATGCCCTCGGCGACGGCCGTGGCCTGCTTCAACGGCACGGCGATGCGATTGCCGATGACCCAGCTCAGGGCCAGTAAGATCAGCACCAGGACGCCGCCGGAGACTGTCATGATGGCAGTGAACACCAGCGCCTGCTTCTGCACGTCGTCCATGTAGACGCCACTGCTGACCACCCAGTTCCACGGCGCGAACAGGCCGGCGTACGCGACCTTCTCGACCTCGCCCTTGCTGCCCGGCTTGGCCCAGCGGTAGTTGACGAAGCCGCCGCCGGCGCGAGCCGCTTCGACCTGGTCGTAGTAGATCCGTACGCCGTCGTCGGTGTGGAAGTCCTTCATGTCCTTGCCGACCAGGTCCTTGCGGAACGGGTGCATCAGCAGCCGGTAGCCGGTGTCGTAAATGTTGAAGTAGTAGGTATCGTTCCCGGCGCGCATGACCTCCAGCGCCTGCAGCGCGGCGCGCTTGGCGGCCTCTTCGCTGAGCTCGCCGGTGCCGGCCAGGCGGTGGTAGTGCTGGAGGATGCCGTAGCTCAGTTCGACCTGGGTCTTCAGCGCAGCCTTGCGGGTCTCGGTCAGGTCAAGGTACTGCATGCGGGCGGCGATCACCGACAGCGCGATCACGCCGAGCGCGATGAGCAGCGTTAGCAGGTTGAGCTTGCGTCGGACGGAAAGATTGCTGAAGTAGTGTTGCCAGCGATGCAGGAGATTCATCGAGCAGGACCCGGTTGAAGCAGGCGGGCGGCGCCGAGCCGGCCAGCGGCGGGATGCGCCGTGACAACCCCGTTATCGGCCGCGGGGGCGGGGGATTGAGGTGCGGTGTCGGAACGTATTCAGGTTTTTTCTGCAGCGGCGGCTGCGGCGCTGCCTGCGGCAGGCTTTTGAAGCAACAGCAACAGCAACAGCAGTTGGTCGGCGCTGGATTGTCAGTAGGTGGCTGGGCCGGGGTGGGCAGCCAGGACACGCCGTAAACCCGTCCATGGGGGCTCGATGGCGCCATCCATGGCGC
>NZ_JBHHMJ010000344.1:0-10495 GCF_042136455.1 Stenotrophomonas sp. 3diitr2024 | reverse complement strand
GCGGGGCTTGGCCCGGCGCTACCCCGTCATGCCTCGTCGACGAACGTCACCCTCTGGTAGCGCCGGGCCATGCCCGGCGAGCGCAGCGATGCAGACCTGCGCTACAGTCGAGAACGCTCGACATTAAGAACACAACTGCATGGACGACATCCACCCGATCGCGCCGGACAAGCGCGCCGCCATTCTTTCCAGCCTCACCGACATCGAACAGCGCCACAATGTGCGTGTGCTGCTGGCCTGCGAATCCGGCAGCCGTGGCTGGGGCTTCTCTTCGCCGGACAGCGACTACGATGCACGCTTCATCTACGTGCATCGCCAGCCGTGGTATCTCAGCGTCAACGAGAGCACCGGCCCGGGCGATGCGCAGCGCGATGTGATCGAGCTGCCGATCGACGATGAGCTCGATGTCAGCGGCTGGGACCTGCGCAAGGCACTGCGGCTGGTCTCAAAATCCAATCCGACACTGATCGAATGGCTGCGTTCGCCGATCGTGTACCGGCAGGATGACGCTGCGGTGGCACTGCTGTGGGAAGCGGCCCAACGCTTCTACTCACCCTTGGGCAGCTGGTGGCACTACATGAGCATGGCCAGGACCACACACAGCCGCCACCTGGGTGAGCCCACCATCAGCACCAAGAAGTACCTGTATGTGCTGCGCGCCCTGCTTGCCTGCCAGTGGATCGAGAGCGAGCCCACGCCGCCGCCGATGGCCTTCGAGGATCTGCTGGACCGGTTGCTGCCGGACGGCCCGGTGCGCCACGCCATCGACGCATTGCTGGTGGTCAAGCGCGCCAGCGCCGAGGTCAGCGCTCGTCCGCGCATCGCGCTCATCAGCGAGTACATTGACCATGCGATGGCCGTTCGCGCGGCGCAGGCCCCGCAGCTGCCGGCCGGACAGGGCGACAGCGCCTGGCTGGACGTGCTGTTCCGGCGGATGCTGGCCGAGCACGCGCCGTCCTGAGCGGTTGCACCCGTTTCTGGTAGCTGCCGACCTTGGTCGGCACCGAGATCACCATCCACGCATGGCGTGGATCTACTGTGTATCCGCGCGGCCCCAGGGCGGTACCTTCCCCAGCGGACGCACGCGTATCATCGTCGCGAACGCCCTGATTTCCGGAGACACCGATGAACCCGCTGCGCCCCTTCCGCGACAAGATGCCCATCCTCGGCGAGCGCGTGTACATCGACCCGGCCTGCACCGTCATCGGTGACGTGGAGCTGGCCGAGGACGTATCAGTGTGGCCGGGCACGGTCATCCGCGGTGATGTCAATTACGTGCGCATCGGGGCGCGCACCAATGTGCAGGACGGCACGATCATCCACGTCAGCCACCACAGCCCCTACAACAAGGCCGGCTACCCGACCCTGATCGGCGAAGGCGTGACCGTCGGCCACGGCTGCATCATCCATGCCTGCACGATCGGCGACTACAGCCTGATCGGCATGGGCGCCTGCATCCTCGACGGTGCGCGCGTCGAGCGCCATGGCTTCGTCGGCGCCGGTGCGGTGGTCGGCCCGGGCAAGGTGGTTGGCGAAGGCGAGCTGTGGGTGGGCAATCCGGCCCGCCCGGCGCGCACGCTGAGCGACAAGGAGATCGAGTCGCTGCACTACTCGGCCGACCACTACGTGCGGCTGAAGGACGAATACCTGGGCTGAGCAGCCAACGCCGCCATGCGGCTCTGCTAAAGTCTGGGCCCGACCAGGACCTGTCGAGACCCCCATGCCTGTGGCTGCCTGCCGGAGAGGACTCCGGCGCCCACAACGAAGGCCATCGCACTGATGGCCGCACCGATGCTCGATACCTACCGCGAGGTGGTGACGCCGGAGGGTGTGCCGCTGCAGCTGCCGGCAGCCGGCCCGGTGCCACGGGCGATGGCGTGGCTGGTGGATCTGGGCGTGCGCATCGCGGTACTGGTGGTGATGTCGATTCCACTGGCACTGCTGGATTCGTTCGGCTCCGGGCTCGGCCTGGTGCTGATGTTCCTGGTGTACTGGGCCTACCCGATCGTCTGCGAAGCGCTGTGGGGCCGTACCCTCGGCAAGCGCGCGCTGGGCCTGCGCGTGCTTGCGCGCGACGGCGCGCCGGTAGGCTGGATGCCTGCCATCACCCGCAACCTGCTGCGCACCGTGGACATGCTGCCGTTCGGCTATGCACTGGGCCTGATCAGCAGCCTGTTCGATCCCCATGGCCGTCGCCTGGGCGATCTGGTGGCCGGCACCGTGGTGGTGCATGCGCCCGTGCTGTACCTGCCGCCTCCGCCCACCATCGACAGCGTGCTGGCCCCGCCGCAGCCGCTGCGACCGGAAGAGCAGGCCGCGCTGATGGCCTTCGCCGAGCGCGCGCCACGGCTGTCGGCGGCCCGCCAGCAGGAACTGGCCGGCATCGCCGAACCGCTGACCGGCACCCACGGCCAGGTCGGCGTACTGCGCTTGTATGCCATGGCCAACTGGCTGTTGGGGCGGCGATGAAGCAGGAGCAGTTCGTCGCCCGCTACCAGCAGGAATGGCAGGACCTGGAACACTGGCTGCTACTGCGTGCTGGTGCTGCGCGCCGCACGCGGCGCAAGGCCAGCGCGCTGGCAGTGGGCGACGCCGCCTTCCCGCAGCGCTACCGGCGCCTGTGCCAGCAGCTGGCACTGGCCCGCGAGCGCGGCTACAGCCCGCAGCTGGTGCAGCGCCTGCAGCAGTTGATGCAGCAGGGCCACAGCGTGCTGTACCGCACGCCGCCGACGCGCTGGCGCGGTGCACTTGAATTCCTGGTGGCCGACTTCCCGCTGCTGGTGCGCAGCCAGGCGCGCAGCATGTGGGTGGCACTGGCGATGTTCGCGCTGCCGGCGGTGGCCTGCTTCGTGCTGGCGCAGCTCTACCCGGACCTGATCCACATGGTGATGGACAACCGCCAGATCGCCGAGATGGAGCGCATGTACGATCCAGCGGCCGAGCGCCTCGGGCGTGACAGCGGCACGGACTGGATGATGTTCGGCCACTACATCCTGAACAACATCAGCATCGCCCTGCGTACCTTCGCCAGTGGTCTGCTGGCCGGCCTGGGCACGCTGCTGGTGCTGCTGTTCAACGGCGTGATCATCGGTTCGGTGGCCGGCCACCTGCAGCACATCGGCCATGGCGATCCGTTCTGGCGCTTCGTCGCGGGCCATGGTGCGTTCGAGCTGACCGCGATAGTGATCGCCGGCGGTGCCGGCCTGCAGCTGGGCATGAAACTGCTGGCCCCCGGCCGGCGCAGCCGCCTGGATGCGCTGGTCGAAGGCGGCCGCATCGGGGCCCGGCTGTGCCTGGGCGTGGCGTTCATGCTGCTGGTGGCCGCGTTCATCGAAGCGTTCTGGTCGTCGATTGCCGAAGTGCCGGCGTGGGGCAAGTTCAGCGTGGCCGGCGTGCTGTGGGCCGGCGTGCTGCTGTGGCTGTGGCGCGGCGGGCGCGGAGGCGGCAATGCGCATTGACCGCCTGGACGTGGCGCTGCGCGCGCGCAGTGGCTGGGAAGCAATGGAGCTGGGCAGCGCCCTGTCGCGCCGCCACGCGCGTGCGGTATGGGGCAGCTGGCTGCTGGCCAGTGCACCGTTGTTCGTGATCTTCAACGCGCTGGGCTGGTGGCTGGATGCGTTCGGCTGGGCCTGGCTGGCGATGTGGTGGTGCAAGCCACTGTTCGAGCGAGCGCCGCTGTACGTCCTGTCGCGCGGCATCTTCGGTGAGCCGGTGGGCGCGCTGGCAGCGCTGCGCGCGCAGCGCAGCTGGGGCAATGCGGGCTTCTGGGGCTACCTGGGCTGGCGCCGCTTCAGCGTGCTGCGCAGCCTGTGCCTGCCGGTGAACCTGCTGGAAGGCAACGCGCCGGCCCAGCGCGGTGCACGCCGCCGCGCCGTGGCGGCCGGTGCTGCGGGCGCCGCCGTCGTGCTGACCGTGGCCTGCATGGCCTTTGAAGGGGTGCTGGTGTCCGGTGCGATCGGCGCGGTGTTCATGTTCATGCCACTGGAGCTGATGTCCGAATCATGGCGTGCCGCATGGGACATGATCGGCCAGGACACGCCTGCCTGGGCGCAACTGGGCTTCAACCTGGCGTGCTGGCTGGCATCGGTGCTGATCGGACCGTTCTATGTCGGCGCCGGCTTCGGCCTGTACTTGAACCGGCGTACGCAGATGGAAGCGTGGGACGTGGAGATCGCCCTGCGCCGCCTGCGCGAGCGGCTGCTGCCGGCAGCATCGACGCTGGCGCTGCTGCTGTGCCTTGCCCTGCCGCTGGCCTCCGCGCCAGTGCATGCGCAGGACGCGCAGACGGTCGCTGGGCAGGCCGGCGATGCCGAAGAAGACGAGGACAGCGCGGAAGAACCCGCCACTGCGGCCAACGACCCGGCCAATACGCCGGCGATGATCTTCGGTGCGGCGCCGGTGGACACCGCCGGTTTCCGCCAGGCGGTGAACCGCGCCTATGAAGATCCGCTGCAGCGCCCGACCCGCCAGGTCACGCGCTGGAAGCCGATCGAACAGGCCGAGGAAAAAAAGAAGGAAGACAAGGCGCTGCAGAGCGACGGCAGCAGCAAGGGCGAGCGCAGCAACCGCAAGGCCGGCATTGCCTGGCTGGCGCGCCTGGCCGAGTGGGGCCTGTGGGCCCTGCTGGGCGTCCTGCTGCTGGTGCTGCTGCTGACCGCACGGCTGTGGCTGCCGTGGCTGCGCGGCAGTGGCCGGCGCAAGGCCGACGCTGTACCGCAGGTGGTGGAGGAACAGGTGGAGCTGCCGGTCGTGCTGCCGCCGGACGTGGCCACCCAGGCCGGCCTGCTGTGGGACCAGGGCCGGCCGCGTCAGGCGCTGGCCCTGCTGTACCGCGCCAGCGTGCGCACGGTGGGCGAGCGCAGCGGCATCGCGCTTCCGCCCGGTGCCACCGAAGCGCAATGCCTTCGCGCCTCGCGGCGCATGCCCGATGCCACCGACCGTGACCTGTTCGCGCGCATCGTGCGCATGTGGCAGTACGCCGCCTACGGTGGCCGCCTGCCCAGCCGCGCCGATTTCGATGCACTGGCCGACACTCTGCGCCAGCAGTACCGGTGGCTGGCATGAGCCCGCGCCTGTTCTGGTCGCTGCTGCTGGGCGGGCTGGTGCTGCTCGGCGTACCGCTGACGATCCTCTACCTGCGCACGCATGAGCGGGTGACCGAGACCGTGCAGCTGCCGCCGCAGGGCGAAGCTGGCTACAACCCGCTGTACGTGCTTGGGCAGGCCCTGCGTGCCGATGGCATCGACGTGCACTCGCGGCCGCGGCTGGACCTGCAGCAGATGGCGCTGGGTCCGCGCGACACGGTGGTGCTGCTGCAGGACAGCAGCGAACTGCCGGCACCGGCGGCCAGGGCCCTGCTGGCCTGGGTCGATGGTGGTGGCCATCTGCTGGTGCGCACGCCGCCACCCGCAGAGGACGACGCCAGCAGTACGCAGGGACCGCTGCTGGACCAGCTGGGCGTGGACAGCCTGTACCAGCAGAGCGACTGCCAGCCGTTCCACGTCATCGACGATCCCAGCCATGTGGAGTTCTGCGGTGGTCGTCGCTTCACGCTGGGCTTTGCCGCCCGTACACACGCCGAACGGCGTTGGGGCAACGAGCGCAACCTGGTGTTCGCGCGACTGCGCCACGGGCAGGGCAAGGTGAGCGTGCTGGCCGACATGGAGTTCATGCGCGGCGAGGTGGATTCGCCGGCAGCACGCCTGGCGTCGGCTGCGGGCAAGGCCAGCGACGGCCTGCACGATCTCTCGCACCGCGACCTGACCCGCTATCTGCTCGATCCGAACTACGGCAAGGGCACTTTCTGGCTGGTCTACGCCAGCCGCCCGCCGTCGCTGTGGGCGCGCCTGTTCTACCAGGGCTGGCCGGTGTGGGCGCCGCTGCTGCTGGCCCTGCTGGGCTGGCTGTGGGGCCGTTCGCAACGCTTCGGCAGCCGCCTGCCGTCGCCGGTGCTGGAACGCCGCTCGCTGCTGGAACACGTGCGTGCCAGCGGCGAGCTGCTGCTGCGCTTCGGCCAAGGCGCGCGCCTGTATGACGCCGTGCTCGCCCTGTTCCTGCATCGCCTGCGCCTGCGCGCACCGGTGGCCGCCGCACTGGACGGCGCGCCGCGCGAACAGGCCATCGCCGAACTGCTGTCCTGGCCGCAAGGCCGCGTTGCCAGCGCGCTCACGCCCCCTCCGCCGCACGATTCCTCCGCCCTGCGCGAGCGCATCCGCTTGCTGCTCCAGATGAGATCCCTGCTATGACCGAAGTCCCCGAGCTGCCGGCGGCCGCCAACGCCCGCCTGATCGAACGCGTCGATGCCATCCGCGATGCCGTCGGCCACGCCTTCATTGGCCAGGCCGATGTACTGGACCAGATCCTGGTGGCGCTGCTGGCCGGTGGCCACGTGCTGATCGAGGGCGTGCCCGGGCTGGGCAAGACCCTGCTGGTGCGCGCACTGGCACAGGCCCTGGAACTGGATTACGGCCGCGTGCAGTTCACCCCCGACCTGATGCCCAGCGACGTCAGTGGCCATGCGGTGTACGACCCGAAGAGCGAGAGCTTCAAGATCCGCCGTGGCCCGGTGTTCACCAACCTGCTGTTGGCCGACGAGATCAACCGTGCGCCGGCCAAGACCCAGTCGGCACTGCTGGAAGTGATGCAGGAAGGCCAGGTGACCATCGAAGGCAAGGCGTTCACCCTGGCGCCGCCGTTCATGGCGCTGGCCACGCAGAACCCGCTGGAGCAGGAAGGCACCTACCCGCTGCCGGAGGCACAGCTGGACCGCTTCCTGCTGAAGGTGCTGATCGACTACCCGCAGCTGGAGGACGAGAAGCGCATGGTGACCGCGATCACCAGTGGCCGCGCCGCCAGCGATTTCGACCTGAGCCAGGTGCCACGCGTACTCGGTGCCGGCGAACTGCTGGAACTGCAGCGCGCCACCGCGGCGATCACCGTCGATGACGAAGTGATCGACTACGCAGTACGCATCGTCGCGGCGACCCGGCAGTGGCCGGGCATCGCGGTCGGCGCCGGCCCACGCGGCAGCATCGCGCTGGTGCGTGCCTCGCGTGCGCAGGCGGTGCTGGCCGGCCGCGACTTCGTCACGCCGGACGACGTGCGAGACATTGCTCGCCCGGCACTACGCCACCGCATTGCACTGGCCCCGGAGCTGCAGATCGAAGGCCAGGACGCCGACGACGTGCTGGGCGCACTGCTGGCCAAGGTGGAAGCACCGCGCCGATGAGGCCTGCCCCGCTGCTGCTGGCGCTGCTGCTGGCCTGGGCCGCCCTGGGCGGCCTGGTGCTGGGCGGGTTGCTGCCGCGCTGGAGCTGGGCGCTGGCCGCCGTGGCCATCGCGCTGCCTGCACTGTTCGACCTGTGGCGCCAGTCGCAGCGCCCGTCGCCGCAGGTACAGCGCGAACTGCCCGAAGCGCTGGCGCTGGGCGTGCGCCGCGAGGCGGCGCTGCGGCTGCAGGCCGAGCAATCGATGACGGTGCAGGTGTTCGACCTGGTCCCCGGCGGCTGGCCGCTGGAATCGCTGCCACAGCGCGTGCGCCTGCGGGCCAGTAGCGCCTCCACGCTGCACTACCACCTGCAGCCGCTGCAGCGTGGGCACTTCCGCTTCGAAGGCGTGCACCTGCGCATGCGCTCGCCTTGGCGCCTGTGGTGGCAGCAACGCACGCTGCCGCCCGCACTGGACGTGCGGGTCTATCCGAATTTCGTGCCGCTCACGCGCTTTGCGTTGTTCAGTGCCGACCAGGCCTCGCGGCTGGTCGGTGCACACGTGAAGCGCCGCCGTGGTGAAGGCACCGACTTCCACCAGATGCGCGAGTACCGCGTCGGCGACAGCCTGCGCCAGCTGGACTGGAAGGCCACCGCGCGTGCGCGCAAGCTGATCTCGCGCGAGTACCAGGACGAGAAGAACCAGCAGTTGCTGCTGATGCTCGACAGTGGCCGGCGCATGCTGGCCAGCGAAGGCGGTCTCTCGCACTTCGACCATGCCTTGAATGCCTCGCTGGTGGTGGCCTACCTGGCGCTGCGCCAGGGCGATGCCGCCGGCCTGTTCGCTGCCGGTGGCGAACGCCGCTGGGTCGCGCCGCAGCGCGGCATGGGCACGGTCGAGCACCTGCTGCGCGCCAGCTACGACCTGCAGCCACGCGCGGTGGCCACCGATTACCTGGCCGCTGCCACCGAGGTGTCGCTGCGCCAGCGCCGGCGAGCACTGGTGATGCTGGTCAGCAACGTGCGCGACGAGGACATCGAAGACCTGCTGGCGGCGGTGCGCCTGCTGCAACGGCGCCACCTGGTGTGCGTGGCCAGCCTGCGCGAGCGCGAGCTGGACGGCGTACTGGAGGGGGACGTGCAGACGCTGGAGGACGCCACCCAGGCCGGTGCCGCGGCGCTGTACCTGCAGCAGCGCGCGAAGGCGCACGAAGCGCTGCGCAGCGAGAAGGTGATGGTGCTGGACGTCACCGCCGACGCCCTGCCGGGCGCGCTGGTGGAGCGCTACCTGGCGGTGAAGCGCGAAGGGTTGCTTTGAGCCGAGCGCGGGCTCGGCTCTACACGAATCGGGTTGTCTGTAGCGCCGAGCCCATGCTCGGCTGCCGGCCAGCGGCCGGCACTACCTACCCCTGCAGCAAGCGACGCTGCAACCGCTCCACCGCACGCTGCAGCAGCGCCCGGTTGCGGGCCAGCTTCATCCACTGCGGCAGGCGCGAGATCATGGATCGATGATGGCCGCGGCCTTCGCGCAGCGTCGCGCCCGCGTAGTCGTGCAGTGCCTGCAGATGTTCGGCGTTGTAGGCCCACAGCAGGCCCGCGCGGGTCGATTCGACCAGGCGCAGCGGCAGACCGAAATGCGGATCGGCAGGCTCGGCGTCACGCAGTGGGCGCATCGAGACCGCGACCTCGGTGCTGCGACCGCACTGTGCGCATCGGGCGGGGAAGGATGCCGGCGCGGGGATGCCGACGGGAATCGGTCGACACACATGCAGCCACTGATGCCCGCAGAATCCACAGGGCTGGCGGCCCAGAATGCGGACCGCACCGACCCAGTCGCCGCTGTCCAATGCAGCGCTGCAAGCGGTGCAGCGGAAACGCGCGGTCCATCGATAGGGTTCCCAGCGGGCGATCACCCAACCGGGGGCATCGCAGCGGTGGCAACGCACCGCGACGCGGTCCGCGAAGGCCTGCAGGCTGCGCCCGTCATCGAAATGCCGGCCCGGCGCGGGCGTGGCACGTCCATGCCGGCCAGGCCAACGCCGCACCGTCATCAGACGTAGATCCGCGTCGGCGCCTCGTCGACGATCGCGTGCGGCACGAACCGCGCACTGTCGCGGGTGATCGCGCTGTCGTCCTCGCGGATGCCGATGCCGCAGGCGTGGTCACCCACCACCCAGCTGCCGATCAGCGGGTAGCCGCCTTCGAAGCGGGTCAGCGGATGGGCGCGCTGGATGATCGCCGGGCCGTCATAGGGACCGTCGCTGCGCTGGGTGCTGCCATCGGCCAGGTGCATCTCGATGTTGGCACCTTCGCGCGAGAACAGCGGCTTGCGCACCCAGCCCGACGCCAGCGCGCTGCCGTCATCGAAGTGCGCCTCCAGCAGGTTCGGATGGCCTACGTTGCGCTGCCACAGCAACGGCAGGATGCCCTTGTTGCTCAGCACTGCCTTCCATGCCGGTTCCAGCAACTGCACGCCCGAACCGGGCAGCGCGCGGCCGAACTCTTCGGCCATCAGGTCTTCCAGCGGGTACAGCTTGAACAGCGTGCCGATCACCGAATCATCCAGCGCGGTGAAGCGGCCGTCCTCGGACAGGCCGATGTCCTCGATCGCGATGGCCTGGCCATGCAGGCCGGCCTGCGACGCGCAGTCGCGCAGGTACTCGACCGTGCCACGGTCTTCTTCCGAGCTTCCCACCGCGCTGAAGTACAGCGGCGGCGGCAGCTGCGTGGCCAGTTCGCCGAAGCGCTCGACCAGTGCCTCATGGATCGCATTGAACTGGTCGGCATGCTGCGGCAGGCGGCCGGCGTTGCGCTGGTCTTCCAGCCACTGCCACTGGAAGAAGCTGGCCTCGAACAGCGAGGTCGGCGTGTCGTAGTTCAGCTCGTACAGCTTGGCCGGACCGGTGCCGTCGTAGGCCAGGTCCAGGCGGCCGTAAAGGTGCGGCTGGCGCTGGCGCCAGCTGTCGGCGATCCAGTCGCGGTAATGCGACGGAATCGCCAGCTGGTCCATCAACCGCTCGCTGCCGATGACATCACCGACCAGATCCAGCGCCATCTGGTGCAGCTCGGCACTGGGGTCTTCGATGTCCTGTTCGATCTGGCGCAGGGTGAACGCGTAGTACGCGCTTTCATCCCAGTAGGGCTGGCCATCGATGGTATGGAAACGGAAACCCGCTTCCTCCACCCCGGCATGGAAGCGGGTCCTCACCATTGTCGTTCCCCTGCTGATCCTCTCGCTGGCCCTGCATGGCCTGGCCAGTGAATTCGATGAGCACGGCTACCGCGCCATC
>NZ_JBHHMJ010000311.1:0-4760 GCF_042136455.1 Stenotrophomonas sp. 3diitr2024 | reverse complement strand
CCGCTGGCCGGCAACCTCGGGGATGTGTGCGGTTGCCGGCCAGCGGCCGGCACTACCTACCAGCGCAGCTTGCGCCGCGCCAGCGCGGCCGCCAGTTGATCCATCACCTGTTGCGCCTGCGCCTGCGGCAGGTAGTGCAGGATCAACGCCACATCACCATGCGCGCCGGCGGTATCCAGCTGCAGGCTGCTGGTGCCCAACAGCTTGTCCAGTGGCGAGCGCAGCAGGCGCAGGCCCTGCACCTTGTCCAGCTCGGCCCAGCGCCACCAGCGCTTCCACCAACCGCCGCGCACGGCGACGTAGTGGTCATCCAGATACCAGCCCATGCGCGCCATCTGCCGATGTGCCACCAGCAGCGCCAGCGGCAACCAGGCCAGCACGATCAGGCCCCATGATCCCCAGCGCCAGTACGCGGCTGCGGCCAGCACGGGGACCAGCAGCAGCGCACCCAGGCACAGCCGCCACCAGCCACGCTGCGGAATGGACTGCCACTGCGCCGGTGGCCACTGCAGTTGTGGCAGCAGGTGCTGCACCAACTGCTCGCAGCGCATTGCCGGGGCCAGCGGTGCCAGCTCGCGCAGGGCGCGGTCCTGGTCCCGCGAAGGGCCGCCGGCGGCGCTGTCGATGCGCAGCTGGCGCAGGCCGAACCAGCGATGCAGGGTGGTTTCGTGCAGCGTCCAGGCCTGGATGCGGCGACGCGCGACACTGCTGCGGGTTCGGCTGACCAGGCCAGCCGAGACGGTCAGCCGCCGATCCTGCTCGCTGAGAGTGAAGCCGTGATAGCGCAGCAGGGTCAGCACCACCGACAACGCCCGCAGCGCCAGCCAGCCCAGCAGCAGGGCTGCGGCCAGCAGCAGGAAGGCGCCGGCCACGCCGGGCTGCAGGTGGCTTGCGTAGCCGAAGGCCTCCCTGCCACCACGCTGGATGGCCGCGTCCATCACCGGCCGCGGCACGGTCTGGAACAGCACGCCGAAGGCGGCGATCGCCAGTGCCCATCCGCGGTTGGAGAGCAGGCCCATGCGCACCACGTCCCAGCTCGACAGGCGCAGCAGCACCTGTTCGGTGTCGGTCCCGGTGATCGAGGGCGTGGCGACGACGTCGGCGGGCTGCGGTGCCTGCCCACGCTGGCGCACCAGCCGTTCCAGCGCCAGCGCCTGGTCCAGCCTCAGTACCCGCATCTCCGCTTCCGGCCGCACGCCGCCGGCCGATTCCAGGCGCAGCTCGGCCACACCGAACAGCCGGTGCAGCGGGTTCTGCCGCACTTCCACGTTGTGGATGCGGGCGAACGGGATCTCGCGGCGGTTGCGCGCCAGCAGCCCGCTGCGCACGGTGATGGCATCGCTGCCGATGCGGTAGCGGTAGCTGAGGTACTGCAGCACCGAGACCAGCACCAGTGCCGCGATCGCCGACAGTGGAATCAACTGCGCCCACATCGGGTCGCGCTCGCCACGCTGGCCGAACACCAGCAGCGCGACCAGCGGCAGGAAGTAGTGGCGCAGCTGCATCAGTAGTACGAACAGCCACGACCACGGGTGCAGGCGATGGTCCTCGCCACCGGCAGGCAGCGATGCGGGCAGGGGCGGCGGCAGGCTCACAGGGCGTCGGCGTCCTGGTCGAGCTGGTGCGAGAGGGTGTCGCGCAGGCGCTCGGCGTCGGCTTCATCCAGGCCGTTGACGGTGACCGCGCTCATGCGGGTACCGGCAGTGTGCACGATCAGCGTGGCCAGGCCGGCGCGGCGCTCCAACGGGCCCCGGCGCAGGTCCAGGTGTTGTACGCGCGATATGGGAATGCGGGTTTCCAGCTGCCACATCAGGTCGCGGCGCAGGCCCAGGCCCTGGTCATCCAGGCGCCAGCGGGTGCGGGTCAGTCGCCGGCGGCCGAGCCAGGCGCCGAAGAGGATGCCGATCAGCAGCCCCAGGGCGGCAGTCCACAGACCGCCGGGCAGATCGAAGAACCAGGCAGCTGCGGCCAGTGGCAGACCCGGCACGAACAGTCCGCCGAAGGCGCCTTCCAGTGCGGCCAGGCGGGCGGCACGTTGCGGCAGCGACTGCCAGGCATCGGTGGGCGGGGCGATGGGGGCGACGTCGGTCACGCGGGCTCCGTCAGGTGGCAGGGCGAGCGGCGGCGGTGGCCGCACCGCGCAGACGGTAGCAGGTCGGCTGCGTTACTGGGCAGCCTGGATCAGCGCATCGACATCCAGCAGGTGGCCAGCACGATCGGCCTTGGTGCGCAGGTAGTGTTCGTTTTCCGCGGTGATCTCGCCGGTGACCGGAATGCAGTCCAGCACCTCGATGCCGGCATTGCGCAGGCGCTGTGCCTTGGTCGGGTTGTTGCTGAGCAGAGCCACGCGCGAAATGCCCAGGCCATGCCTGGCGACGCCTTCAATCAGACCAGCTCAAGAATCTCGTCACCGGCCTCGTCGATCTCCCCGGTCGGGCGCCAGCCCAGGCGGCGGTAGAAGCCATGCGAGCGCGAACGCGGGTCGGCCGAGCAGGCCAGGAACAGCCGCTGGTGGCCGGCATCGCGGGTCAGGCTGACCACGTCCTGCAGCAGCTGGCGGCCGATGCCGCGGCCCTCGTAGTCCGGCAGCAGGGCAAGCACCAGCACCTCGCCGCTGTCACGATCGGCGAAGCAGTAACCGGCCATGCGCTCGCCGTCCCAGGCGACGCGGCCGATCGAATCGCCCTGGGCGATGCCGGCTGCCCAGCTGTCCTCGGTGATGCCCAGTTCTGCCAGCTGGGCCGCACTGAAAGCGTTCTCGCGGGTGCGCCCGCGCAGGTCGATGCAGGCGGCGGCATCTTCGGGGCGGGCGTCGCGGACGAATACAGGCATGCAGGGCATCCTTGCAGTGATCGGCCGACCAGTATCCGCATCACGCATGGACCTAGTGTGGAGCTTACGTGGAGATCCGATGGAGCAAAAAAGGGGACGGAGGGGATTAAGTCGTTTAAGACCCAAACGACATCCGGGGCAAAGACGACTTAATCCCCTCCGTCCCCTTTTTCCCGCTGGGCGTCAGCGCTTGCGCCGGATCAGCGCCGAGGACGCGTCCAGTACCGCACGGGTCAGCAAGGCCATGGTCTGCACGTCGCCCTTCCAGTGCTGCCAGTACAGCGGTACGTCTTCCCACGCGCGCTGCCGTACGTAGACCAGTCGCCCGGCGTCCAGGTGGCGCTTGACCAGCGGCAGGGGGTTCATGGTCCAGCCCAGTCCGCCGAGGTTGGCCTGCACGAAGGCCCGGGTGGAGGGGATCCACCAGGTCGGTGCGGTGCTGGGCAGGTCGTCGCCGGCCATGCGCCGGGCGAAGCGCGACTGCATTTCGTCCTTGCGGTTGAACACCAATACCGGCGCCTGTGCCAGCGCCTGCGCGGTCACGCCCTTGGCGAAGTGGCGCTCGCGGAACTCGGGGGTACAGGTCGCCGCGTAGCGGATGCTGCCCAGCGCGTGGATCTGGCAGCCCTGCACCGGCTCATCCAGGGTGGTGACCGCGCCCAGCACCGTGCCCTGGCGCAGCAGCTCCACGGTGTGGTCCTGGTCTTCCACGCGCAGGTCCAGGGTGGTGCCGGTGGTCTGCGCGAACTGGTAGGCGGCCTGCGGAAACCAGGTTTCCAGGCTGTCGTGGTTCACCGCCACCGGGATGCTGGCCTGGGGCAGGTCCTCATCGGCCAGGCCCATCCGGTGCAGCGCATCGTGTTCGAGCAGGGCGGTCTGCTCGGCCAGCTGCACCAGCAGCTGCCCTTCGGCGGTGGCGGTGGCCGGGGTGCCGCGCTTGACCAGCAGGCGGCCGATCCGGTCCTCCAGTGCCTTGACCCGCTGCGAGATGGCCGAGGGCGTGACATTCAACGACTGTGCGGCGCGGTCGAAGCTGCCTTCGCGGATCACCGCGGCCAGGGCGCGCAGCTGGGCATGATCGATGCGCATCGAATTAAGCTCCGCTAATGTTGGTTTAGGAAGTTTAGCTCGTCTTTTCCATGTTGCGGCGCGACAATGGCGTCCGTTCCGGTGCTGTCCGCCTTCGCGAGGCACCGTCCCCCCAAGCAATACAAGGCAGTGAATCCCATGTTCTCGGTCATCTCCGCCAGCACCGGCCTCGGTGCCTGGTTCTCTGGTGCAGCCACCGGCATCGGCCTGTTCGCGGTGGTCGGCGCCCAGAGCGCCTTCATTCTGCGCCAGGGCATCCTGCGCAAGCACATCGTGCCGGTGGTCGCCACCTGCGCGGCCATCGATGCCATCTTCATCTTCGCCAGCGTGGCCGGCCTGCGCACGCTCACCTCGGCGCTGCCGTGGCTGACGACCGCCGTGCTGTGGACCGGTGTCGCGTTCCTGGCCTGGTATGCGATGAAGTCGGCACGCCGTGCGATCGCCGGGGGTGGTGGCATGGGCGAGGCCGACAGCGATGACGGCAGCCGCCGCGCGGTGCTGATGGCCGCGGTCGGCTTCTCGCTGATCAACCCGCACTTCTGGCTGGACATGATGGTGATCGGCTCCATCGCCGAGAACTTCGGCAACGCCCGCATGGCCTTCGCTGCCGGCGTGGTCACCGCCAGCTGCCTGTGGCTGACCGCGCAGGGCCTCGGCGCCCGCCTGCTGGCGCCGCTGTTCACCAAGCCCAGCACCTGGCGCGTGCTCGACGGCACCATCGCCGTGATCCTCAGCATCCTGGCCCTCATGTTGGCGGTGCGCGGGGTCCACTGACCCGGCGCACGTCCCCCGAACCCACGTCCTGACTCTCTCTCCAAGGTAGTGGCAACGACGGCACC
>NZ_JBHHMJ010000298.1:0-363 GCF_042136455.1 Stenotrophomonas sp. 3diitr2024 | reverse complement strand
CTGCTGGTGGTGACCGCCACCGCGCAGCCGGTGTTCGATCAGCCGGCCAACGCCACCTTCAAGGGTGAGGTCGTCTCGCGCGGTGAGAACGTGATTCCTGAAAAAGCTACGTTAGAAGGAACGATTCGCACGTTCCAAGCTGAAACACGTGAAAAGATTCCAGCACTCATGGAGCGTATTATTAAAGGTGTATCTGATGCATTAGGTGTAAAAACGAAATTCCGTTTTTATTCAGGTCCTCCTGCTGTTCACAACGATAAAGCTCTTACAGACTTATCTACTCAAGTTGCCACAAAGATGAATCTTAATATCATCTCGCCTAGTCTATCAATGGCTGGAGAAGATTTCTCATTTTACCAACAG
>NZ_JBHHMJ010000295.1:0-13614 GCF_042136455.1 Stenotrophomonas sp. 3diitr2024 | reverse complement strand
AAACGTCTGCAAGATGGACAATCATCCTTCCTGCAGGCGCCTTCACAAGATACCTGCGCATACTTTCAAAGATCCGGGGAAGTGGCCTCAGCGCCGTTCCCGTGTGCTGCGAAGTTTCCTTCGTAGCGAGCCGCCCATTATGCCAGACTTTTTCAGTCCGTCAACACCTTCGTTCGATCATCTCGTTCGGCGGTGGTGGGCGCCCTGTTGTCGCTGAAGCCCCTTGGTGGCGACCCCTGCGACGGGGGAGGAGAAGTATGTCCCCATTCCGATCATTTGTGAAGGGGGTGTGGCGATTTTTTTCACCGGATGTTGCATCGGTTCATGCGCCGCGCCGCGGGAGGATCCCGTGAAGAGCAGCCGAGCGTGGCTATGCCGGGCGTCCTGCCCGGCCCCTACGGGCCGTCGCACGCGACGAAGGCAACGGCTCCTGCCGTTGCCTTCGGCTCTACAAGAGCAAAAGGAAGGGCCGGCTGGCGCCGGCCCTTCCTTCTTCTCAGCCAGCGACCAGGCGCACGCGGGCGAAGGTGCGCTTGCCGACCTGCAGCAGGCCTTCGAAGCCCGGCTGCAGCACCTGCTGACCGTCTTCGACCACTTCACCGTCCACCTTCACCGCGCGCTCCTTGAGCTTGCGGTTGGCTTCGGAGTTGCTCGGGGTCAGGCCGGCCGCCGTCAGCAACGCGGCAATACGCAGGCCTTCGGCCGGGATCGCCACATCCTGCAGCGGCAACTGGGTGATGTCGCCCTGCCCGGTCACCGCCGCCTCCCAGCCGGCAATCGCCTGCTCTGCCGCCACGGCGTCGTGGAAACGGGTCGCCAGCTCACGCGCCAGGCGCAGCTTGACCACGCGCGGGTTCAGGCCGCCATTGGCCACCTGCTCGCGCAGCTGCACGGCCTCGGCCTGGCTGATGTCGAAGGACAGCAGCTCGATCCAGCGCCACATCAGGGTGTCGTCCACCTTCATGGTCTTGGTGACGATGTCGATGGCCGGCTCGCTGATACCAATGTAGTTGCCCAGCGACTTGGACATCTTGTTGACGCCATCCAGGCCTTCCAGCAGCGGCATGGTCAGCACCACCTGCGGCTTCTGGCCATGGTGTTCCTGCAGGCCACGGCCCATCAGCAGGTTGAACTTCTGGTCGGTACCGCCCAGCTCGACGTCGGCCTCCAGGGCCACCGAGTCGTAGCCCTGCACCAGCGGGTACAGGAACTCATGGATGGCGATGGACTGCTGGGCGGCATAGCGCTTGGCGAAGTCGTCGCGCTCGAGCATGCGTGCCACGGTGTGCTGGCCGGCCAGGCGGATCATGTCGGCCGCGCCCATCTTGCCGAACCACTCCGAGTTGAAGCGGACTTCGGTACGGCTGCGGTCGAGCACCTTGAACACCTGGTCCTCGTAGGTACGGGCGTTGGCCAGCACGTCATCGCGGCTGAGCGGCTTGCGGGTCAGGCTCTTGCCCGAGGGATCGCCGATCATGCCGGTGAAGTCGCCGATCAGGAAAATGACCTGGTGGCCGAGGTCCTGGAACTGGCGCATCTTGTTCAGCAGCACCGTGTGGCCCAGGTGCAGGTCGGGCGCAGTGGGGTCGAAGCCGGCCTTGATCCGCAGCGGGCGGCCTTCCTGCAGGCGCGCACGCAGATCCTCGAGCTTGAGGATCTCGTCGGCACCGCGGCCGATCAGGGCAAGGGCTTCTTCAATCGAGGACACGTGACTACTCCCGGCAACGCCGATTCTTGTGTGGGGTGTTAAAGCAAAGTTAACCCGATTGGCTTCACAAAAGCCAATGGGCACAAGGGTTTGACGCGGTTTTCTCAGGTGTCTATGGTAACCGGCG
Organism: Stenotrophomonas sp. 3diitr2024; assembly: GCF_042136455.1. Lineage (NCBI taxonomy): Bacteria > Pseudomonadati > Pseudomonadota > Gammaproteobacteria > Lysobacterales > Lysobacteraceae > Stenotrophomonas > Stenotrophomonas sp. 3diitr2024. Next base: position 11,779 of record NZ_JBHHMJ010000295.1, on the reverse strand, counting down.
ATCAGGCCCGCGCTCCCGGGCCGCCAGGAAAAAACCGCCGATGCACAATTCCGAACAAGGGCGCGCACGCAAGCAGCGCTTCCAGGAACGCCTTCACGTCCTGCACGACAACGCCCTGCATCGGAAGCTCAGGCAACACCTTCCCGCCGCCTTCAATGAGCGCTGGACCCGCCGCCATTGGATGCACGCCAGCCTGTTTGCGACCATCGGCGCCCTGGTGGCGACGATCGTCCCCGGTTTCTCGCACACCATTGATGCGCCTTACGCGGACAGCCACACCAGCCTGGCGCTGCCGCTGCCGCCGTTGACCATGGCCCGCCAGCAGCAGGTGCCGGGCGACAGCTGGCAGGTGCTGCGCATCCAGCGCGGCCAGACCCTGAGTGACCTGTTCGACAAAGCCGGCATTCCGGCCACCACCCTGCACCGGGTGCTGGAGCACCCCGGTGCGCGCGAGGCGCTGACCAAGCTGCGCCCGGGCGCCGAGATCGCCTTCGACATGCCGCTGTCCGGCGACCTGCGCAGCATCCGCTTCGATCGCGACGCCGACAACCGGGTGGAACTGAGCCTGGCCGGCGATGACATCAAGGAGAAGGTGACGCGGCGCGAGACTTCCACGCGTACCGTGGTCACCAGCGGCGAGATCACCAGTTCGCTGTATGCCGCCGCCCGCCGGGCCGGGCTGTCGCCGTCGGCGATCGCGACGATGACCGACGACATCTTCAAGTACGACATCGACTTCTCCAAGGACCTGCAGCCGGGCGACCGCTTCAGCGTGGTGATGGACGAGACCTGGCGCGAAGGCGAGAAGGTGGACACCAGCAAGATCCTGGCGGCGACCTTCACCACCGGGGGCAAGACCTATTCCGGCTTCCGCTTCGACCGCAACGGCAAGTCCGAGTACTACGACATCAACGGCCGTTCGTTGAAGAAGAGCTTCATCCGCATGCCGATCCCGTTCGCGCGGCTGAGCTCGACCTTCGGCGCACGCAAGCACCCGGTGCTGGGCAAGATGCGCATGCACAAGGGCGTGGACTACGCCGCGCGTACCGGCACGCCGATCATGGCCGCCGGCGATGCCCGCGTGCAGTTCGCGGGCGTGCAGCGCGGCTACGGCAATGTGGTGATCCTCGACCACGGTCGAGGCCACACCACCCTGTACGGCCACATGTCGCGCTTTGCGAACATCAGGACCGGCCAGCGCGTGGCCCAGGGCACGGTGATCGGCTATGTCGGCTCGACCGGCCTGGCGACCGGGCCGCACCTGCACTACGAATTCCGGGTCAACGGCGAACACCGCAACCCGCTGACCGTGACCATGCCGCCGCCGGAGCCGCTGAAGGGCGCCGAGCTGGTCGCCTTCCGCGCGCAGACCGCGCCAGCGATGGCCCGCATCCAGGGCATGGAGAAGCTGATCTACGCCGATGCCAGCCCGGCACCGACCAGCCGCGACGAGGCCGCCGCCGAGGTGGCCAGCGCCAAGGACAAGCAGGCGACCGGCCGCAAGCGCGGCTGAGCCCCTGCGTTGACGAGGAAGGACGCGGCAGCCCAAGCTTGCCGCGTCCTTTTTTTGTGCCTGCCATGAACACTACTGCCGACGCTGACGCCCCCCTGTATCTTGGCCTGATGTCGGGCACCAGCGCCGACGGCATCGACGCCGCGCTGGTGCAGTTTCCCGCGGGCGGTGGCTGCCGCTTCGTGCACGGCCTGACCGCACGCTGGGAACCGGTGCTGCGCGCGCGGCTGGTGGCGCTGGGCGAAGGTGGCCCGTTGGATTCGCTGGAGGAGCTGGGCGAACTGGACGCGCGGATTGCGATCAACTTCGCCGAGGCCGCCAACCAGCTGCTGGCCGAAGCCGGCGTGGACCGCAGCAAGGTACGCGCGATCGGCTCGCACGGCCAGACCGTGCGACACCGCCCGCTGGCCGATCCAGCGTTCACTGTGCAGCTGGGCGACGGCAACCGCATCGCCGAACTGACCGGAATCACCACAGTATCCGACTTCCGCCGTCGCGACGTAGCGGCCGGGGGGCATGGTGCGCCGCTGATGCCGGCTTTCCACCTGGGCATGCTGGGTGCCGCCGATGAAGACCGCGCGGTGCTCAACCTGGGCGGCATCGCCAACCTGACCCTGATCCCGCGCGAAGGCGCGGTGCGCGGCTTCGATACCGGCCCGGCCAACGCGCTGATGGATGCCTGGTGCCAGCGCCACACCGGCCGTACCTTCGATGCCGATGGCGCGTATGCCGCCAGTGGCGCGGTGGACGAGGGCCTGCTGGCCGGCTGGCGTTCGGACCCGTGGTTCGCGCTGCCGCCGCCGAAGAGCACCGGGCGCGAGCAGTTCCACCTGGCCTGGGCCGAGGCGCACATGGGGGAAGGCGAATATGCCGCTGCCGATGTGCAGGCCACGCTGCTGGAGCTCACTGTGGCAACCGTGGCCGATGCGCTGCTGGCGCAGCAGCCGCAGACCCGGCGCCTGCTGGTCTGTGGCGGCGGGGTGCGCAACCGGCAGCTGATGAAGCGGCTGGCGGCGCGGCTGCCGGAGGTGCAGGTGGAGTCCAGCGCGGTGCATGGGCTGGACCCGGAGTACGTGGAGGCGATGGGATTCGCCTGGCTGGCGCAGCGGACGATGGACGGGCTGGCCGGCAACCTGCCGAGCGTGACCGGAGCCAAGGGGCCGCGGATCCTGGGGGCAGTCCACCTGGCGTGAGGTGGCGCCATCCACGCACGGCGTGGATTCACCGGGCAGCCGAGCGTGGGCTCGGCTCTACAAAGCCGCTAATCGAAGCCCTGCCCTGCGGGCAAGGCCTGCAGGGCGGCGATCGCATCGGAGAGGGCGTCCACTTCGGGATCGCCGAAACCGGAGCGGACCTCCAGTTCACTGCTGAACAGGCCCTGCTCCAACAAGGCGGCGCAGGTCTGTTCATGGGTCCAGCCGCGGGCGACCGCGACACGTCGGATACGTTCCAGCAGCAGCGGGTCCAGGTCCCGCAGCACAACGTCGGCCATGCTCACTTCCCCGTTCGCAAGGCACCGCCCCCTCGGCGCGTCGGGGGCGATGATCCCGCAGTCCGGGCGGGCAGGCAATCAGGCGACCGGTGGCGGCCCGCGGTCGGCGATCCGCGGCCACAGCCAGGCCAGCAGCAGCAGGGTCGGCACCACAGTGACCGAGCTGAGGATGAAGAACGTGCTGTAGGACGTCGCCTCAACGATGTATCCGGAGACACCGCCGATGAACTTGCCCGGCAGGTTGGCCAGCGATACCAGCAACGCGTACTGCGTGGCGGTGAAGTTGCGGTCGGTCAGCGACGACATGAAGGCCACCAGCACGGTGCCGGCGAACCCCTGGAACAGGTTGTCGGCACTGAGCGCGGCATAGAACGCCCACAGCTTGCCTGGGTTGTGCGCCATCAGCAGGAAGGCGAGGTTGGACATCGCCACGCCCAGTGCGGCCACCAGCAGCATGCGCCGGAAGCCGAATGCGGCCACCGCAATACCCCCCAGGAACGCACCGCCGATCCCCATCCATACACCGAACAGCTTGGACACGGTGGCGATGTCGGCCTTGTCGAACCCCGAATCGAGATAGAACGGCCCGGCCATCACGCCGATCACCTGATCGGGGAACTTGAACAGGCCGACGAAGGCCAGCAGCACCAGTGCCAACGCCACGCCATTACGGCTGAAGAAGCTGGAGATGGGCTGGACGAAGGCTTCGGCGATATCGATGCGACGCTGCACCGCCGTGGCCGGGCGCTCCGGTTCGGCGCACAGCAGGGTAGTGACGATCGGCAGCAGCATCAGCGCGGCCATCGCCAGGTAGGCGACGATCCAGCCTTCGAACTGCGCCAGGTACAGCGCGCCGGCACCGGCCAGGATCAGGCCGATCCGGTAGCCCAGCGTATAGGTGGCCGCCAGCGCGGCCTGCGCGGTCTGCGGAGCGATCTCGATACGGTAGGCATCGACCGCCGAGTCCTGGGTGGCGCCAGCGAACGACGCCACCAGCACCCACATCACCAGTGGCCAGACGCCCTCTTCCGGCCGCACGAAGGCCAGTGCGACCAGGCCGACCAGCACCAGCACCTGCGATACCAGCAGCCACGAACGGCGGCGGCCGAGCGCGCCCAGCAGCGGAAATGCATAGCGGTCCAGCAGCGGCGCCCACAGGAACTTGAGCAGGTAGAAGAAGCTGGCCAGGCTGATCAGGCCGATGCTGCCCAGGTCCAGGCCGACGTCGCGCAGGCGCGTGGACAGCGTCTGCGAAGCGATCAGCAGGAACGGCAGGCCACTGCCGAAGCCAAGCATGGCCATGGTCAGCGCCGACGGGGTACCGAAGGCGCGCTTGATGCCTGCCCAGCCCTTGTAGCTGACCGGCGTGGCGGCCTCGGTCACAGGTCGTAGTCCACGGTGAACGGGGCGTGGTCGGAGAAGCGCTCGTCGCGGTAGATCGAACAGCTACGCAGTTTGTCGCGCAGGCCCGGCGTGATGAACTGGTAGTCGATGCGCCAACCGACGTTGTTGGCGCGGGCGGCGCCGCGGTTGCTCCACCAGGTGTAATCCTCGCCGGTGGGATTGAGCAGGCGGTAGGCATCGGCCCAACCGCGGCCGGCGGCGACATCGGTGGCCTGGCCATGGTCGGCGCAGAGGGCGTTGAGCCAGTCGCGCTCCTCCGGCAGGCAGCCGGAATTCTTCTGGTTGGACTTCCAGTTCTTGATGTCCAGCGCCGAACGCACGATGTTCCAGTCGCCGCACAGCACGTAGTCGCGGCCGCTGCGCGCCCACTCCTCCAGGATCGGGCGCAGCCATTCCATCACTTCGAACTTGAAGCCCTGGCGCAGGTCACCCGAGCTGCCGGAGGGAATATAGAAAGAGACCACGCTGAGATTGCCGTAGCGCGCCTCGATGTAGCGGCCTTCGTCGTCGAACGGCGCCCAGCCCAGCGAGGTGATGACCTGGTCCGGCTCGCGCCTGCTGTAGATCGCCACGCCGCTGTAGCCCTTCTTGGTGATGGCGTCGCGGTAGAAGCAGTGATGGCCATCCGGACGGAACATCGGGTCGGTCAGCTGGTCTTCCTGGGCCTTGGTCTCCTGGATGCACAGGACGTCGGCGTCCTGGGCACGGAACCAGTCGAGGAAGCCCTTGGTCGCGGCGGAACGGATGCCATTGGCGTTGAAACTGATGATGCGCATGCGGGGACCTGCGGCGGGAAACCGGGCAAGCATACCGGTTGCCCGTGGGGCTGCGCAGTCCGCCAGGCAGCGCCGCGACAGCCTTCACGCGGGGCCGGACGAGCGCGAAACGCCCAGCTGGATTAGGATTTGTGCTCCAAATGAAGATGAATCGAGTTTTGATGAGCGACCACCGCCACCGTTTCCTGCAGCTGGCCCTGACCGCCGACGCCCTGCGCTTCGGCCAGTTCACCCTCAAGTCCGGCCGGCTGAGCCCCTATTTCTTCAACGCCGGCCGTTTCGACTCCGGTTCGCTGCTGGCCCAGCTCGGCGCCTGCTATGCCGATGCCATCGATGCCAGCGGGATCAAGTACGACGTGGTGTTCGGCCCGGCCTACAAGGGCATTCCGCTGGCCACCGCGATGGCCTGCGAGCTGGCCCAGCGCGGCCGCGACCTCCCGCTGTCGTTCAACCGCAAGGAAGCCAAGGACCACGGCGAAGGCGGCCAGCTGATCGGCGCCGACATGAATGGCAAGCGCGTGCTGATCGTCGACGACGTGATCACCGCCGGTACCGCGATCCGCGAAGCGCTGGGCATCATCCGCGCTGCCGGCGGCACCCCGGCCGGCATCGTGGTAGCCCTGGACCGCCAGGAGATCGCCTCGGAAACCGACCGCCGCTCGGCGGCGCAGTCGGTGGCCGAAGAGGCCGGGATTCCGGTGATCGCCGTGGCGTCGCTGGCCGATCTGCTTGATTTCGCCTCCGGCAACCCGGAACTTGTGGGTTACCGCCAGCCGCTGGAAGCCTACCGGGCCCAGTACGGCGTCCGTTCGATCCGCTGACCGACCCAGGGGAAAGGTCATGTCCCGAGTTCCTGCCGTTCTCTTTGCCGGCCTGCTGCTGGCCGTGCCGTCCACCGTGCCGGCGCAGTCGCGCGACGGCGGCAAAGTGGAGAAGAAGCTGTATTGCTGGAACGAGGGCAAGGAGCGGATCTGCAGCGATTCGCTGCCAGCCGATGCGGTCAATCACGCCCGCGAGGAGTTCAACGCGAAGAGCGGCCTGCGCAATGCGCAGGTCCAGCGCGCGTTGACCGACGAAGAGCGCGCCGCGGCCAGCACCGAGGCGCAGCAGCAGCAGCTGGACCTGATGGCCGAGCAGACCCGCCAGCGCACCGAACAGGCGATGCTGTCCACCTATGGCAGCGAGGACGACCTGCGCCGGGTGTTCGCCGAGCGCCAGGAAGTGCTCGACAACAACCTCAAGACCGCCGAGTACAACGTCACCAGCCTGCGCGAATCGCTGGTGGCGCTGTTGTCGGCCGCTGGCGACCGAGAACTGGCCGGTGGCAAGGTGGCCGACAAGCAGGCCGAGGCGATCCGTCAGCGGCATGTGCAGTTGCGGGCGCAGCAGCGCCTGCAGGCGGGGTTCCTGCAGCAGCAGCAGGCACTGAAGGCCGAGATCGACAGCACGCTGCAGCGCTACCGCGAGCTGAAGGGCGTGGCGCCAGCGAGCCAAGCGCCGTGATTCGCTTGTAGGGTCGAGCCCATGCTCGGCTCCGCGTGGCCTTGGGAAAGAGCAGCCCAGCATGGGCCCGGCTCTACAGTGGGCGGCGCCTGGTTACGGCTTGGCCCACGGAATTTATGCACTCTTTACGCGTCGGCACGATCCGGCGCGTAGTGCGTTTATGGGCGGCAGGACGACGATGACGGCCTGAGGTGGAGGGGTTCCACCAGGACGCTATTGCAATGTCCCCCTGGCTGTCGTTGTTGTGTGGCGTGCTGGTGCTGGTCGCCGCCGCCTATCTCCTTTTTGTCGTGCTGCGGCCCGAGTCGTTCTGAGCGGAGCCTGCCATGACCGAGATGCTTGTGATTATTGCCGCCAGCCTGTTGCTGGCGTGGCCGCTGGGCCTGTACCTGGCGCGCGTGATGCGCGGCACGCCGATGAAGGCCGACGTGCTGTTCAACTGGATCGAAAAGCCGTTGTACAAGGTGTTCGGCGTCGATCCCTCGCGCGCGATGTCCTGGCGCGGCTACGTGCTGGCCTTCGTGCTGAGCAACGTAGTGATCGCCGTACTGACCCAGGCGGTGTTCATGACCCAGGCCTGGTTGCCGTTGAACCCGGACCAGATCCCGAACATGCGCTGGGACACCGCGCTGCACACGATGATCTCGTTCCTGACCAACACCAACCAGCAGCACTATTCGGGCCAGGCCCAGCTGTCCTACCTCTCACAGATGACCGGCATCACCGGCCTGCAGGTGGTGACACCGATGATGGGCCTGGCGCTGGCTGTGGCCACGCTGCGCGCGTTGTTCTCGCGTGCGCCGCAGGCTGCGGCGGCCACCGGTGCCGGCGACGACCGCCAGGTGGCGGTGGGCAACTACTACGTGGACGTGGTGCGCCTGTGCGTGCGCTTCCTGTTGCCGCTGTGCCTGGTGTGGACCCTGCTGCTGACCAGCCAGGGCGTGCCGTCGACGATGGCCGGTGGCCCGCAGGCCACGCCGATCGATGCCAGCGCCGGCATGACCGGACAGAAACTGCCGCTGGGTCCGGTGGCGGCGATGGTCGCGGCCAAGCAGCTGGGCGCCAACGGTGGCGGCTGGTACGGCCCGAACAGCAGCTTCCCGCTGGAGAACCCGACCCCGCTGTCGAACGCGCTGGAGATCGTCGGCATCCTGCTGGTGCCGATGGCGGTGATCTTCATGATCGGTGCGTTCACCGGCCGGCGCCGGTTCGGCGCCCTGGTGTTCAGCTGCATGCTGGGCATGTCGCTGCTGTCCACCGGCGCGATGGTGTGGAGCGAAGGGCACAGTGCCAGCGCCGCCACGCCGCTGCTGATGGAAGGCAAGGAGGTGCGCTTCGGCGCCGACGGCACGGCGCTGTGGGCGGCGGTGACCACCCAGGTCTCCAACGGGTCGGTCAACGGCATGCATGACTCGCTGGCGCCGCTGAGTGGCGGCATCGCGATGGTCAACATGCTGGTCAGCGCGATCTGGGGCGGCATCGGCTGTGGCCTGCAGCAGTTCATCGTGTACCTGCTGCTGGGCGTGTTCCTGGCCGGGTTGATGACCGGACGTACGCCGGAACTGTTCGGCCGCAAGCTGGAGACGCCACAGGTACGCCTGCTGGCCCTGCTGGTGCTGCTGCAGCCGATCACCCTGCTGGTGTTCACCGCGATCACCCTGGCCGTGCCCGGGCTGGCCGCTACCTCCAACCCGGGCTTCCATGGCATCAGCCAGGTGTTCTACGAGTACGTCTCGGCCTACGCCAACAACGGCTCGGGCTTCGAGGGGCTGGGCGACGCCACGCTGTGGTGGAACCTGAGCTGCTCGCTGGTGCTGCTGCTGGGCCGCTTCCCGCTGCTGATCATCCCGCTGGTGGTGGCCGCACAGCTGGCCGCCAAGCGCCAGGCGCCGGAGTCTGCCGGCAGCCTGCAGATCGAAACCCCGACCTTCGCCCTGACCCTGGTCTCGGTGATCGTCATCCTGACCGTGCTGCAGTTCATGCCGGCGCTGGTACTCGGCCCGATCGCCGACCACCTCAGCCTGGGACTGCACTAAGGACACCCCGATGAGTACCCACGCAAGTTCCACCCGTAGTTCCCTTGCCCCGCGCCCTGCGCTGCTTGATGGCGCCGGCCTGCGCCGTGCGCTGGTCGAAGCAGTACGCAAGCTCTCGCCGATGCACCTGGTGCGCAGCCCGGTGATGGCGGTGGTGATGGCTGGCACGATCGTCGCGGCCATCGTCACACTGACCGGCAATGCGCCGCTGGGCTTCGGCCTGGCAGTGACCGCGATCCTGCTGGTGACCGTGTTGTTCGGCAATTTCGCCGAAGCAGTGGCCGAGGCGCGTGGCCGTGGCCAGGCCGCGTCACTGCGCCGTGCCCGCCAGGACCTGGTGGCACGCCGCCTGGCCGCGCCGCAGCCGGGGGCTGCGGAAACCCAGGTACCTGCCGCCGAACTGCGCCCGGGCGACCATGTGATCGTCAGTGCTGGTGAGCTGGTGCCGGCCGATGGCGAGATCGTGCAGGGCCTGGCCACCATCAACGAAGCGGCGGTGACCGGCGAATCGGCACCGGTGCTGCGCGAGGCAGGTACCGACCGTTCCGGTGTGATCGGTGGCACCAAGGTGCTTTCCGACCAGATCATCGTGCGGGTGACCGCCGAGCCGGGCCACAGCTTCCTGGACCGGATGATCGCGCTGGTGGAAGGTGCCAACCGCCAGAAGACCCCCAACGAGATCGCGCTGACCCTGCTGCTGGCGGCGATGACGCTGACCTTCCTGGTGGTGGTGGCCACGTTGCCGGCCATTGGTGCAGCCGTCGGCGTCAAGGTCGATCCGCTGCTGCTGATCGCGCTGCTGGTATGCCTGATCCCGACCACCATCGGCGGCCTGCTGCCGGCCATCGGCATCGCCGGCATGAACCGTGCGCTGGCCGCGAACGTACTGGCCAAGTCGGGCAAGGCGGTGGAAGTGGCCGGCGACGTCGACGTGCTGCTGCTGGACAAGACCGGCACCATCACCTACGGCGACCGCCAGGCCAGCCACTTCCATCCGCTGGCCGGCATCGACGCCAGCCAGCTGCGTGAAGCGGCGCTGCTGTCCTCGCTGGCCGACCCGACCCCGGAAGGCAAGTCGATCGTACGCCTGGCGCGCGAGCAGGGTTGCGCCACCGCCGAGCCGGACCATGCCGAGTACCTGGCGTTCAGTGCACAGACCCGCATGTCCGGCGTGGATCTGGAACATGGGCGGCAGATCCGCAAGGGCGCCGCCGATGCGATCCGTGCCCACGTCCAGGCGCTGGGCGGCAACGTGCCGGCGGAACTGGCCGGTCGCGTCGAGCAGGTGGCGCGCAATGGCGCCACCCCGCTGGTGGTGGCCGAGGGTCGCCACGTGCTGGGCGTGATCGAACTGTCGGACGTGGTCAAGCACGGCATGCGCGAGAAGTTCGCGCAGCTGCGCGCGATGGGCATCCGCACGGTGATGATCACCGGCGACAACCCGCTGACCGCCGCTGCCATCGCTGCCGAAGCCGGCGTCGATGACTACATCGCCGAGGCCCGTCCGGAAGACAAGCTGGCACGCATCCGCCAGGAACAGGCCGGTGGCCGACTGGTGGCGATGGTGGGCGATGGCACCAACGATGCTCCCGCGCTGGCCCAGGCCGACATCGGCCTGGCGATGAACTCCGGCACGCAGGCGGCGAAGGAGGCCGGCAACATGGTCGACCTCGATTCGGACCCGGCCAAGCTGCTGTCGGTGGTGGAAGTGGGCAAGCAGCAGCTGATCACCCGCGGCGCGCTGACCACCTTCTCGCTGGCCAACGACGTGTCCAAGTACTTCGCGATCCTGCCGGCGCTGTTCGCCGCGGCCGTTCCGACCATGGCCGCACTGAACGTGATGCAGCTGTCGAGCCCGCGCAACGCGGTGCTGGCGGCGCTGATCTTCAACGCCCTGGTGATTCCCGCGCTGATCCCGCTCGCCCTGCGTGGCGTGCGCTTCCGCCCGGCCACCGCAACGGCGCTGCTGCGCCGGAACATGCTGGTGTACGGCCTCGGCGGCGTGCTGCTGCCGTTCGCCGCAATCAAGCTGATCGACCTCCTTCTTGTCCTGGTATTCGGCGCATGAACCGTTCTGTTTCCACCTCCACCTCCCTGCCCCGCGAAGCGAAAGCCGAGGCCCGCGTGGCGAGCCTGCAGGATGGCGCAAGCTGGCGCCCGGCGATCGGCCTGGGCCTGGCCACCCTGCTGCTGGCCGGCGCGGTCTACGCCGGCATCGCCACCGGCTTCGCCGGCCTGGCCTACCCGACCCAGGCCGAGGGCAGCCTGCTGCGCGACGGCAACGGCCAGGTGCGCGGCTCGGCCTGGCTGGCGCAGCCGTTCACCGCTGACGGCTACTTCCAGGCGCGTCCGTCGGCGGCCAACTACGACCCGATGGCCGCGGCCGGTTCCAACCTGGCGCGCAGCAACCCGGCGCTGGCCGAGCGCGTCGCCGCCAGCACCGCTGCGGTGGCCGCACGCGAAGGCGTTGCCCCGGCGCAGGTGCCAGCGGACCTGGTCACCCAGTCCGCCGGCGGACTGGATCCGCAGCTGTCGCCGGCGGCGGCGCAGCTGCAGGTAGCACGCGTGGCGCGTGCCCGTGGCCTGCCGGTGGAGCGCGTGCAGGCACTGGTGCAGGCGCATACCGAAGGGCGCCAGTGGGGCCTGTTCGGGCAGCCACGGGTGAACGTGGTGACGCTGAACTTCGCGCTGGACCATGCGGCCAAGACGCCGTGATGCTGGGCTGCACCTGCTGCGCGCACAATGGTGGCCATGACAGCGGCCCCCATGACTGATGCACGTACCCGCCAGGCCGATGCCCTGGTTGAAGGCCTGCAACGCGAAGCCGGCGGCAAGCTGACCGTGTTCCTCGGTGCGGCGCCGGGCGTGGGCAAGACCTACGCCATGCTGACCCGCGCGCAGGAACAGCTGCGCCGCGGCGTCGACCTGGTGGTGGGCCTGGTGGAAACCCATGGACGCACCGATACCCAAGCCCTGTTGGAGGGCCTGCCGCAGCTGCCGCTGAAGGACGTGGCCTATCACGGCCATGCCCTGCAGGAGATGGACCTGGACGCCG
>NZ_JBHHMJ010000268.1:0-272 GCF_042136455.1 Stenotrophomonas sp. 3diitr2024 | reverse complement strand
CCACCACGTCCGGTGCCGGTGTCTGCAGCACGCGTGGGTCGGCCTTCATCAACGCCAGCGCGGTATCGCGCGCCAGCTGGATGTTGTCTTCATAGCCGATGCCGATCACCAGTTCGACGCGGCGGGTCGGTTCGGCGGTGGAAAACGCCATTGATGGCAACGCCTATCGTCCGTCGGACGTGATCACCTCGATGTCGGGCAAGACCATCGAAGTGGGCAACACTGACGCCGAAGGCCGCCTGATCCTGTGCGACGCGCTGACCTACGCGCAG
>NZ_JBHHMJ010000265.1:0-12619 GCF_042136455.1 Stenotrophomonas sp. 3diitr2024 | reverse complement strand
GAGGGGATTAAGTCGTTAATGCATAAACGACTTAATCCCCTCCGTCCCCTTTTTACCTAGTACAGGATGCGCGTCCGCAGCGTGCCCGGAATCGCGGCCAGCTCGTCGCGCACGGCGGCGGCCTGTGCCTCGCTGGCGGTGATGTCGATCACCACGTAGCCCACCTTCGGGTCGGTACGCAGGAACTGGCCGTCGATGTTGACGTTGTGGCGCGAGAAGATCTCGTTGACCCTGGACAGCACGCCCGGCACGTTCTGGTGGATGTGCAGCAGGCGCAGGCTGTCTTCGTGTTCGGGCAGGGTCACTTCCGGGAAGTTGACCGCCGACAGGGTGCTGCCGTTGTCGCTGTAGCGCACCAGCTTGGCTGCCACTTCCACGCCGATGTTGTCCTGCGCTTCCAGCGTGCTGCCGCCCACGTGCGGGGTCAGGATCACGTTGTCGTGGCGGGTCAGCGGCGACTCGAAGATATCGCCGTTGCCCTTCGGTTCGACCGGGAACACGTCCAGCGCGGCACCGCCGACGTGGCCGCTGGCCAGCGCAGCATCCAGCGCATCGATGTCGACCACGGTGCCGCGCGCGGCGTTGATCAGGTGCGCGCCCTTGCGCATCTTCGCCAGCTCGGTGCTGCCGATCATCCACTGCGTGGCCGGCGTCTCCGGCACGTGCAGGGTGACGATGTCGGCGCGCGCCAGCAGGTCGTCCAGGCTGGCCGCGGCACGCGCATTGCCCAGCGCCAGCTTGGTTTCCACGTCGTGGAAGATCACCTGCATGCCCAGCGATTCGGCCAGCACGCCGACCTGGGTGCCGATGTGGCCATAACCGATGATGCCCAGCGTCTTGCCACGCACTTCATGGCTGCCGCTGGCCGACTTCGACCAGCCGCCGCGATGGCATTCGGCGTTCTTCTGCGGGATGCCGCGGGTCAGCATGATCGCCTCGGCGATCACCAGCTCGGCCACGCTGCGGGTATTGGAATAGGGCGCATTGAACACCGGGATGCCGGCCAGTTCGGCCGCATCCAGGTCGACCTGGTTGGTGCCGATGCAGAAGCAGCCCACCGCGATCAGGCGCTTCGCCTCGGCCAGCACCTCGGCGCTGAGCTGGGTGCGCGAACGGATGCCGACAATATGTGCCTCGGCGATGCGCGCCTTCAATTCGTCCTCGGGCAGCGCCTTGGTGTGTGCCTCGATCTGGCTGTAGCCGGCGGCGCTGAACACCTCCACGGCGGTCTGGCTGACCCCCTCCAGCAACAGCACGCGGATATCCTGCTTCGGGAACGAGGTCTTCTTCGGCGACATGGGGCAACACGGCCAGTGGGACAGGGGCCAACCACTATGCCAGATCACGGCGCTCATGGTGCAGTGCGCAATTGGTTGCATCCGTAGCTATCTGCCTGTCTGCAGGGCTGGACGCTGGCGCGTGCCGCTGGCACGCTTGCCCGTTCTTCACGCCCCGCGCTGGACCGTCATGACCGATTCCCGCATTGCCTCGCTGCAGCAGGCCTGTCCCGGCCTGAAGCTGAAGACCGACCCGGCCGACCTGGAGCATTACGGGCGCGACTGGACCCGGCGCTGGACGCCGGCGCCGCTGGCGATCGCACTGCCGGCCACGGTCGAGGAGGTACAGGCGGTGATGCGCTGGAGTGCCGCCGAGGGCGTGGCGGTGGTGCCGTCGGGCGGCCGCACCGGCCTCTCGGGTGGCGCGGTGGCGGCCAACGGCGAGCTGGTGCTCAGCCTGGAGAGGATGAACAGGGCGCTGGACTACGACGCGGTCGATCGCACACTGGTGGTGCAGGCCGGCATGCCGCTGGAGGCCTTGCACAACGCCGCGCTGGACCACGGCCTGATCTACCCGGTGGATTTCGCCGCGCGCGGCTCGTGCACGATCGGCGGCAACATTGCCACCAATGCCGGCGGCATCCGAGTGATCCGCTACGGCAACACCCGCGAGTGGATCGCCGGGCTGAAGGTGGTCACCGCCAGTGGCGAACTGCTCGAGCTCAACAAGGGCCTGATCAAGAACTCCAGCGGCTATGACTTCCGCCAGCTGTTGATCGGTTCGGAGGGCACGCTGGGCGTGATCGTCGAAGCCACCGTGAAGCTGACCGACCCGCCGCCGGCCAGCAACGTGATGCTGCTGGCAGTACCCAGCTTCGAAGTGCTGATGCAGGTGTTCGCCGCGTTCCGCGCGCGCCTGCAGCTGCAGGCCTTCGAGTTCTTCACCGACCGCGCGCTGGAGCATGTGCTGGCGCACGATGCGCAGGCGCCGTTCGACGAGGTGCACCCGTACTACGTGGTCACCGAGTTCGCCGCCAACGACGAAGCGCAGGAAGCGGCGGCGATGGCGGCCTTCGAGGACTGCATGGGCAACGGCTGGGTCAGCGACGGGGTGATCAGTGCCAGCGACGCCCAGGCCGCCCAGCTGTGGCGCCTGCGCGAAGGCATCACCGAATCGCTGGCGCGCTACAAACCCTACAAGAACGACGTCTCGGTACGGATCTCGGCGATGCCGGCGTTCCTGGCAGAGACCCAGGCACTGATCGGGCAAGCCTACCCGCACTTCGACGTGGTCTGGTTCGGCCACATCGGCGACGGCAACCTGCACATCAACGTGCTCAAGCCCGACGACACCAGTGACGCCGATTTCGTGGCGCAGTGCGAGCACGTCACCAAGCTGCTGGCGCAGGTGCTGGCGCGTTTCGATGGCAGCATCTCGGCCGAGCATGGCATCGGCCTGGTCAAGAAGGGCTACCTGGACAGCACCCGCGGCCCGGCCGAAATCGCGCTGATGAAGGCGGTCAAACGCGCGTTCGATCCCCAAGCGCGGCTGAATCCCGGCAAGCTGTTCGACGCCTGAGCCAGGCAAATCCTTCACGCACCCGTTACGCTCCACGCATCCTCACAACCGGCTTCGAACCGATGACCCGTAAGCTTCTGCTGCTCGCCCTGCTGTCCCTGCCGCTGGCCGGCTTCGCTTCCAGCTTCGCCGGCACCTCGGCCGGTTCGGCCACCGGCGCTTCCTCCGGCTCCTCGGGCAGCAGCTCGGGTGATGACAAGGTGGTGCTGGCCGCGCGCGACGATGCCGCTGCGTTCGTTGCCAGCGACGGCCAGATCCGTGGCGCCCGCCTGCAGGCCGCGCTGGTCCACCTGCGTGAGCAGAGCGCCACCGCACAGCTGCAGAGCGACCTGGAACTGGCCCGCGCGCTGCTGGCCCGTTGATCCGGCCTTCGGGTAGTGCCGGCCGCTGGCCGGCAACTGCATGACATCTGCACGGAACGCCGCCACGCTTGGCGTGGCTCTACTGCTGACCGCCCACGTCGCGCCTGCAGCTGATCGCCTGCAGCTTGATCCGTCCGGTCTCGATCCGGCACAGCAGCGGCTCGCCAGCCAGACCCTGGCCGACGTGCAGTCACTATTGCCGGGCGGCCTGCTGGCTGCGTTGCCGGTGCAGGTGCGGGTGCGCTGGACGGATGACCTGCCGGCCGATGTGCATGGCCGCACCTTCGCTGGCCGTATCGCGCTGCGCCGGAGTCTGCTGGGCGACAGTGCGCCGGGCGCCCGGCGCGCACGCCGCAGCGCGCTGGTACACGAACTGACGCACGTCGCCGACCGTGGCGGTGCGAACTGGTCGCAGAGCATGCGATGGCGTGACCTCGCGGGTTGGCAGCGCAAGCCCTGGCATCTCGGCCGTGGCGACAACGACTTCCGTGACCGCAGCCCCGATGCGTATGAACTGAAGGACCCGGCCGAGTACCTGGCAGTGAACGCCGAGCATTTCGTGCTCGACAGCGAGTTCGCCTGCCGGCGCCCGGCACTGGCGCGGTGGTACCAGGCCCATTTCGGAACTCCGCCATCGCTGCCGCAGTCGCACTGCGCGACCGCGTTGCCATTGCTGCAGGCCGAATCGGAAGAGGGGGCGGCATCGCTGCTGCAGCTCGACCCCGCGCGTGTCTACGCCGTGGATTACCTGTTCGCCGAAGGCAGCGCGCAGCCGATGAGCCGCTGGGGCCACAGCATGCTGCGATTGGTGATCTGCAGGCCCGGGCGCGCACCGGGGCCGGACTGCAGGCTGGATCTTGAACACCACCGCGTGCTGTCCTTCCGCGCGTTCGTGGGCGACGTGCAGATATCCAACTGGCGCGGCTTGACCGGCGGCTACCCGTCGCGGCTGTTCGTGCTGCCGCTGCAGCAGGTGGTGGACGAGTACACCAAGGTCGAACTGCGCGGCCTGCAGTCGCTGCCATTGCGGCTGCAGCGCGATGAGATCGCCAGCCTGCTCGAGCGCACCGCCCAGGTGCACTGGAGCTATGACGGGCGCTATTACTTCGTCAGCAACAACTGTGCGGTGGAGACCGCCAAGCTGCTGCAGGCCGGAGTGCCGCGGCTGGGCGAGGCAGGGCTGGCCCAGCTGAGTCCGCGCGGTCTCAAGCGCCGGCTGGCGCGGCTGGGCATGCTCGACGAGCGGGTACTCACGGACCGCAACGCCGCGCAGGCACAGGGCTATTACTTCGCTTCCGCGCGCGACCACTACCAGCAGTTGTTCACAGTGGCGGCGACCCAGCTGAGCCTGCCCGCCCGCGATGTGCGCGGCTGGTTGAAGCTGCCGGCGGAACAACGGGCACCGTGGCTGCTGAAGGGCGACCTGCGCGCCAGTGCCGGCCTGCTGTTGCTGGAACAGGCCGCACTGCGGCGTGCCGAGCTGCGGGCACGCGATGTGCTCAAGCGGCAGCTGCTGGCTGCTGCGGACAGCGCGGAAACCCGCAGCCTGCGCAGCCTGCTGGCGCAGAGTGGGCAGTGGTTGCGCCCAGGGACGCTGCTGCAGGACGGCGGCTATGGGTTGCCTCTGGGCGACGAGCAGGTACTGCTGTCTGCGGCCGTGACCACTGCCAGTGCGCAGGCGGTACCGGCATGGCAGGCATTGCGTGTGCAGCTTCGCCAGCAGTTGCCGGCGCGGCAGCGTGAGGAAATGGATGCGATCGACGCCAATCTGGCCGCGCTGGGGGCACACCTGCGCACGCAGGCCGCTGGTCCGGCTACTGGCGCGGCAGTTCGATGACGAAACGGCTGCCGCCGCAGCTGCCGGGCGTGCAGTAGGCATGGCCGCCATGTGCATCGGCGATGGCCTTGACCACCGCCAGGCCGAGCCCGCTGCCACCGCCCTGGCGCGAACGTGAGCCGTCGGCGCGCATGAACGGAGTGAAGATATCGGCATGCAGTCCCGGATCAATGCCCGGGCCTTCATCCTCGATGGCCACCTGCACATGGCCCGGCGTGTCATGGACAGCGATCCGCACCTTGCCTGGGCTGGCATAGCGACGGGCGTTTTCCAGCAGCGCCAGCAGCGCCTGGCGCAGGCGCGTGGGATCACAGTGCGCGTTGTGTTCCTCGCGGCTGGTTTCCAGCTCCAGCACGAAGCCCGCAGCGCGGAACTGCGGGTCGACCAGCGTCATCACCGAATGCACCTCGGCCACCACGTCGGTGCGTGCGCGACGCACGTCCAGCCGTGCGTTGTCGGACAGGCTCAGTACGCGCAGATCTTCAATCAGGCGGGACAGCCCTTCGACCTGGGCGAGCAGGCTGCGGAACTGCGACTCGTCCGGATGGAACACGCCCTCGGCCAGTCCCTGCAGGCGGCCGCGCAGGATCGTCACCGGAGTACGCAGCTCATGTGCGATGGCCGCATGCCACATCGCGCGCTCGCTCTCCATGTGCTGCAGGCGGCGCGCCATCGCATTGAAGTCTTCAACCAGGGTCGCCACTTCGCCCGGCGAATTCTCCTCGACGCTGGCGCGGGCCCCGAGGTCACCGCTGGCGAGGGCACGCACGCTGTCCACCAGCGAATTCAACGGCGACAGGATGCGGTGGGCGAGGCGGAACGAGGCGGCGATGGCCAGCGCCAGGCCGGTCAGGATCACGCCCACCATCCATGCAAGCTCCGGCCCGGTCGGCAACCAGCTTTCCGGCTCTTCGGTACTGCCGGGGAAGAACTCGACCAGCACCGCGTACAGCAGCCACGACGACAAGATCATCATCACGATGACGCCGATCACCATCAGCGACATCGAGACGATGATGTGGCGGCTGAGCCCGGAACGGCGCAGTCGGGCCATCAGCGGTCAGCCATCAACCGGTAGCCGACGCCGCGCACACTGGCCGGAACATTGACCATGCCCACTTCGTCCAGCTTGCGGCGCAGCTTGCTGACATGGCTGTCGACAGTGCGCTCCAGCGCTTCGCTTTCCGGCAGGCATTCGTGCATCAGCTCGCTGCGGCTGAAGATGCGGGTCGGTGCCAGCGCCATGCAGTGCAGCAGCTTGAACTCGGTGAGCGTGAGCAGCACTTCGTGACTGTAGCCTTCGCCCTCCACGTGCACGGCGTGGGTGGCCGAGTCGATCAGCAGCGGGCCGACGCGCAGCGCAGTGGGCGCGTCCACGCGCGAGGCGCGCAGCGTACGCCGCAGCACCGCGCGCACGCGCGCCGCTACCTCGGCCGGGTTGAACGGCTTGACCACGTAGTCGTCGGCACCCATGCGCAGCGCGGTCAGCTTGTCGAGGTCCTGGTCCAGCGCGGTCAGCATGATCACCGGCGTCTCACCACGCTGGCGCAACTGGGTCAGCACGCTCCAGCCATCCAGGCGTGGCAGCTGTACATCGAGCAGGACCAGGTCGGGGCGGGCGCTGCGATGCAGGTCCAGTGCGCTGTGGCCATCGGCCGCGCGCAGCGTACGCAGTCCTTCGCGTTCCAGGTAGGCGCTGAGAATATCGGCGATCTCGGCCTCATCCTCGACGATCAGGACGAGAGCGGCGAGGGCGGGGGAGGCATGCATGCAGGGGCGGGGCCGTAAGGTGCTTGCCTCCATCGTATCTCCACAGTTCCTCCATCGAAACCCCATCATTGCCACGCACACTGCGCGCTTCAGAACCTATCCGCCGCCTGCGCGGCATTGTGCACAGCAATGAGAACCTTCAGGACTCCGGTCGCGTTGATCGCGGCCCTCGCCCTGGCCATGACGGCCTGCTCCACCCCCGAAGCCACTCCCGAAGCCGCACCGCGTGTCAGCGTGATCACCGTCGGCCCACAGGTGGTGCAGCGTGACGACGAACTGCCCGGCCGCGTGGCCGCCGTGCGCACCGCGCAGATCCGTGCGCAGGTGGGCGGCATCGTGCAGCGCCGGCTGTTCGACCAGGGGGCCGAAGTGAGCGCCGGCCAGGCCCTGTTCCAGATCGACCCGGCCGCGTTCCGGGCCGACGTCGATTCGGCACTGGCTGCCCTGCAGCGCAGTGAGGCCGCGCTGGGCCGCAGCCGCGTGCAATCGCAGCGCCTGCATGCGCTGGCCGCCGCACAGGCGGTCAGCCAACAGCATCGCGACGATGCCAGCGCCGAATACGAGCAGGCCCGTGCCGCAGTGAACGAAGCGCGCGCGATCCTGTCCCGTCGCCAGCTCGATCTGCGTTACGCGACGGTCAGTGCACCCATTGCCGGCCGTATCGACCAGGCGCTGGTGACCGAAGGTGCGCTGGTCGGCGTGGCTGATGCCGAGCCGATGGCGGTGGTGCAGCAGATCGACCAGGTCTACGTCGATGTGCGCCAACCGGCGGCGCAGCTGGAGTCGCTGCAGCGCAGTGCCGCCGGTGGCGGCGAGCTGCCGGTGACGATCATCGGTGCCAGCGGCAAGCCACTGCCCGAACGCGGCCAGCTGCTGTTCTCCGGCATCAATGTCGATGCGCGAACCGGTGATGTCATCCTGCGCATCCTGGTCGACAACCCTCAGCGGCAGCTGCTGCCCGGCATGTACGTGCGCGCGAGGGTGCCACGTGGCGCGCCCGCCAGTGCATTGACCGTGCCACAGCAGGCGGTGCTGCGCAGCGCCGGTGGCCAGGCCTATGCCTGGGTGATCGGCGGCGACGGCAAGGCGGTGATCCGCACGCTGGAAGTGGACGGCAGTGTCGATCGCCAGTGGCTGGTGCGCACGGGCCTGAAGGCCGGCGAGAAAGTGGTGGTCGAGGGTCAGGAGCGCCTGCAGGAAGGCGTGGTGGTCGATGCGCGCGACTGGCAGATGCCGGTTGCCAGCACCGGTGCAGTACAGGCCGGCAGCAAGGGCTGAGCCTGTTCCGGGCCGGTCCCTCCAGGAAAATCCAACATGGCACGTTTCTTCATCGATCGCCCGGTGTTCGCCTGGGTGCTGGCGATCTTCATCATCCTGGCCGGCGTGCTGGCGATCCCGCGGCTGGCGGTGGAGCGCTATCCAGCAGTCGCCCCGCCCAGCGTCAGCATCTATGCCAGCTACCCGGGTGCCAGCCCGCAGACGCTGAATGATGCCGTGGTTGGCCTGATCGAGCGCGAGCTTTCCAGCGTCAAGCACCTGCTGTACTTCGAGTCGTCGGTGGACACGTCCGGCGAAGCGTCGATCACTGCCACCTTCAAGCCCGGCACCAATCCGGAGCTGGCGCAGGTGGACGTGCAGAACCGGATCAAGGCGATCGAACCACGGCTGCCGCGCAGCGTGCGCCAGAACGGCCTGTTCGTGGAGGCCGCTGATTCCGGCTTCCTGATGCTGGTCGGCCTGCGTTCGCCCGATGCCAGCGTCAGCGAGGCCGCGCTGGGCGATTTCATGGCGCGCAACATCATCGAAGAGCTGCGCCGTATCGATGGCGTCGGCCGCGTGCAGTTGTTCGGTGCCGAGCAGGCGATGCGCGTGTGGCTGGACCCGACCCGGTTGACCGGCTACGGCCTGACCATGGGCGATGTGGCAACCGCGATCGAGCAGCAGAATCTGGAGATTTCGCCAGGACGCATTGGTGACTCGCCGGGTGTTCCAGGCCAGCGCATCACCGTGCCGCTCAGTGCCGACGGCCAGTTGTCCACGCCCGAACAGTTCGCGGCGATCGTACTGCGTGCCGGCGCCGACGGTTCACGGGTGGTGCTGGGTGATGTCGCCCGCGTCGAGCTTGGCGCGCAGAGCTATGCCTGGGGCACCCGCGAGGACGGCCATCCAGCCACCGCCGCCGGCGTGCAGCTGCGCCCGGGCGCGAACGCGGTGCGTACCGCTGCGGCGGTGCGTGAGCGCATGGCTGAGCTGGCGCCCCTGCTGCCGCGCGGGGTGGAAGCGAGCATCCCGTTCGACACCGCGCCGTTCGTGAAGATCTCGATCCAGAAGGTGGTGCAGACCCTGCTGGAGGCGATGCTGCTGGTGTTCGCGGTGATGTACCTGTTCCTGCAGAACTGGCGTTACACGCTGATCCCGGCGTTGGTCGCACCGATCGCGCTGCTGGGTACGTTCGCGGTGATGCTGGCGCTGGGCTTCTCGATCAACGTACTGACCATGTTCGGCATGGTGCTGGCCATCGGCATCATCGTCGACGACGCGATCGTGGTGGTCGAGGGCGTGGAACGGATCATGGCCGAGGAGGGCCTGCCGCCGCGCGAGGCCACCATCAAGGCGATGCGTGAACTGACCGGCGCAGTGATCGGCATTACCCTGGTGCTGACTGCGGTGTTCATCCCGATGGCGCTGGCCAGCGGTTCGGTGGGCGCGATCTACCGCCAGTTCACCGTGGCGATGGCGGTGTCGATCCTGTTCTCGGCGCTGCTGGCCCTGAGCCTGACGCCGGCGCTGTGCGCGACCCTGCTGCGCCAGGCCAACCACGGCCATCACGGTCGCGGCGGGCTGTTCGGCGCTTTCAACCGGGGCTTCGAGCGGATGACCGGGCGTTACCAGCGTGGTGTGGCGTCGGTGCTGCAGCGGAGCGGGCGGGTGATGGGCGTGTTCGCCGCGCTGGTGGCGGCGTTGCTGCTGGGCCTGCACTGGCTGCCGGGTGCATTCCTGCCGGAAGAAGACCAGGGCTATTTCATGACCTCGATCCAGCTGCCGGCCGAGGCGACGGCCGAGCGTACGCTGGCCGTTGTCGAAGCCTACGAACGGCACGTGGCCTCGCGTCCGGGCATCGGCTCCAACCAGTCGATCCTCGGCTACAGCTTTTCCGGTTCCGGCCCGAGTGCGGCGCTGACCTACACCATGCTGAAGGACTGGGGTGAGCGCGCAGGCGCAACCGCGGCCGGTGAGGTGGAGGCCGCACAGCAGGCGATGGCCACGGTTGCCGAGGGTGAGGTGATGAGCGTGATGCCGCCGGCCATCGACAGCCTGGGTCGTTCCTCCGGCTTCTCGCTGGCCCTGCAGGCGCGTACCGGGCAGGGCCAGGCCGAACTGCGCGCAGCCCTGCAGCAGCTGCTGAAGCTGGCCGAAGCCAGCCCGCTGCTGTCGGAGGTGCATGCCGATGGCCTGCCAGCCGGCACCAGCGTGCGGCTGGAGATCGACCGCGCCAAGGCCGAGGCGATGGGCGTGGGCTTCGAGCACATCAGCAGCACGCTGTCGGCGGCCATGGGCTCGCAGTACGTCAACGACTTCCCGAACAAGGGACGGCTGCAGCAGGTGATCCTGCAGGCCGATGCGCCGCACCGGATGGAGCTGGAAGACGTGCTGAAGCTGTACGTGCGCAACAGCGAGGGCGGCATGGTGGCGTTGTCCGAGCTGGTCACCCCGCACTGGACCGAGGCGCCGTTGCAGCTGCAACGCTATCTTGGTTTCCCGGCGCTGAACCTGTCCGGCGCCCCGGCCTCTGGCGTGTCGACCGGCCAGGCCATGGCGGAGATGGAGCGGTTGGCCGAAAAGCTGCCGTCCGGCTTCGCCCTGCAATGGACCAGCCAGTCGCTGCAGGAGCGTGAGTCGGGGGCGCAGGCGCCGTGGCTGCTGCTGTTGTCGATGCTGGTGGTCTTCCTGGTGCTTGCCGCGCTGTACGAGAGCTGGTCGATTCCGTTGGCGGTGCTGCTGGTGGTGCCCCTGGGCCTGCTTGGCGCGGTCGCCGCGGTGCTGTTGCGCGGCATGCCCAACGACGTGTTCTTCAAGGTCGGCATGATCACCGTGATCGGGCTGTCGGCGAAGAACGCGATCCTCATCGTCGAATTCGCGCGGCAGCTGCAGCAGCAGGGGCGCGGCCTGGTTGAAGCAGCGCTGGAGGCGGCGCGGCTGCGCCTGCGTCCGATCGTGATGACCTCGCTGGCGTTCGCGCTGGGCGTGGTGCCACTGATGCTGGCGCAGGGCGCGTCGAAGGAAACCCAGCAGGCAATTGGAACCGGCGTGTTCGGCGGCATGGTCAGTGCGACCGTGCTGGCGGTGTTCTTCGTGCCGGTCTTCTATGTAGTGGTGCAGGGCGCGCGGCAGTGGATCGCGCAGCGCCTGCGCAGGCGCCGGCCGATGCCGGGAGGAACCGTGGATGGAACGGAACATCGTTGAAGATCTGCATGAGCAGCAGTTGATGGCGCTGGAGCAGCGCCTGTGCGCAGCGCTGCTGGATAACAATCACGATGCGTTGAACGCGCTGGTATCGCCGGCCCTGTTCCTGATGGACGGCCACGGTGGCCGCATGCTCGATCTGCCGTGGCTGCGTGATTGGTTGGCCGGTGACCTGCAGGTACGAAGCCTGCAGCTGCACGCGGTGGAAACGCTGCTGTGTGGCCGTCTGGCGTTGCTGTCCAGCGACGTGCGGATGTCGGTGTGGCGGCAGGGCCGGGAGCGTGAACTGAAGCTGCGCCTGTTGCGGGTCTGGACCTGCAGTTCCGGCGGCAGTGGCGCGCAGCTGCTGTCGATGGCGGTGCTGGCCGCATGAGTGCGGTCAGGCTGTTTTCAGGCCCCGCTCACCGCGAGGTGGTAGGGTCGAGCATTCCTGTAGTGTCGACAAGGAGTCGAGCCATGCGTGTAGTTCCCAGTCTGTTGGCAGCCTCCCTGGGGTTGGTCCTGGCCGCGTGCCAGCCGGCCCAGGCACCCGCGGCGGGCAGCAATGACCCCTCGCCTGCCACGCCGAAGCCGAGCGCCAACACGGAAGGTGGCAGCGAGACCGCCTACCAGTGTGGTGATCTGAGCGTGCGCGCGACCTTCAATGGCGAGGATGCTGCCACGGTGGTGATCGGCGAGCGTAGCTTCGCCATGACCTCCGAGCGCGCGGCATCCGGCGCCAAGTACAGCGATGGCCTTGGCAACAGCTTCTGGACCAAGGGCAGCGATGATGGCCTGCTGAGCCTGAAGGGCGAGCCGGATCGCGAGTGCCATGCGGTGGAAGCTGGCGAAGGCGATGGCAGCGCCGGCAATGCCGCGTTCCGTGCCACCGGCAATGAACCCGGATGGCTTGCAGTCGTCGATGGCGATATGCCGGGCCTGCAGGTGGAAGTTGACTATGGCGAGCGCCGCTTTGACGTGGCCAAGCCAACCAAAGGAGCCGACGGCTGGAGCGGCAAGGCGTCCGATGGTACCGACGTCAAGCTGAGTTTCCAGCGCACTACCTGCCAGGACGATATGAGCGGGGAGGCGTTCGAGGCGAAGGTGATGCTGACCGTCGGTACCCGCCAGTACCACGGCTGCGGCAATTTCGGCGCGAAGCAGCCGTAAGTTACCTGTAGAGCCGAGCCCACGCTCGGCTGCAGTACCTGTCCAACCCACCGCAGCCGAGCACGGGCTCGGCTCTACAGGATGTAGGAAGGCCGCCCTGAGGCGGCTTCTGCAAAGCGGTTGCGGTCGACCACGTCAATGTCCACGGCCCCGCGCGTGAGTAAAGTTCGGTAACCAACAC
>NZ_JBHHMJ010000183.1:0-3115 GCF_042136455.1 Stenotrophomonas sp. 3diitr2024 | reverse complement strand
CGGCCCGGGCCGGGGCGACCGGCCGCGGCGCGGCGCGGCGCGCCGAGCTGCCACGCGCCGGCGCGGTGGCGCGGGCGGGCCTGGCCTTGGGCTTGGCAGCCTGGCGGGTCTGCGCGGCGGCAGGGCGGCTGGCCTTTTTCTTCGCTGCTTCGGCCGACGGTACGGCACTGAACAGGAACAACGCGGCAATGGCGGCGGCCAGGGCGCGGGTGCGATGAGGCATCAGGAGCTTCCGTGGAACACAGACCGTGGAGCTTGCACGATCCGGCCGCGTACGGCCAGCGTGAAGGCGCAGTCAGCTTGCCGTCGCTGGGGCTTCAGTCAGCCGCGGCCGCGGCGCGCAGCGCGGCGGCCCTGTCTGCGCCCAGGTAGCGGGTGATCGCACGCCGCATCAGGTACAGCAGTGGAATCAAGGCAACCGCAAAGCCCATCTTGTAGATGTAGTTGACGCTGCTGACGGCCAGGAACAGTGAGGTCGGCCAGTGCTGCGGGCCGAGCACGAAGGCGATCCAGATCACCACGAAGCTGTCCACCACCTGGGAGATCGCGGTGGATCCGGTCGCACGCAGCCACACGTGGCGCTCGCCGGTGGCCTGGCGGATGCGATGGAACACGGCCACGTCGATCAGCTGGCCGAGCAGGAAGGCCACCAGCGAACCGGCGATGGTCCACATGCCCTGGCCGAACACCGCGGCGAATGCCGCCTGGTAGTCCGGCACGCCGTGGCCGTCCATCGAGGTGACCCACCAGCTGGCCGGCGCCAGCGAGATCGCTGCGAAGGCGAACAGGAAGCCATAGGCGATCAGCACCACGGCCAACCACGAGATGAAGCGCACGCCGCGCTTGCCGAAAAACTCGTTGATCGTGTCGGTCATGATGAACACCACCGGCCACAGCAGGGTACCGGCGGTGAAGCTGAGCGAACCGGTCTGGCCAAACAGGTTCCAGTTCAGCGGATCGATGCCGAGGGTGTCTTCCAGCGCGAAGATCTTCACCCCGATCAGTTCGGCCAGCACGGCGTTGCCGCAGAAGAACGCGGCCAGCACGATGAACAGCAGGACCGCGCGGTCCTGCAGCGGGCGCTCGATCGGCGCTGCGGTTGTCATTCGCTGCGTTCGCCTGCGCGCGTGAACGGAACGCTGGACGGTGCGACGGCACCGCCGGAAATGATGAAGCTCATGGCCTGGTCGACGGTCCAGTCGGTCGGGGTCAGCAGCTCCACCGGCACGATCTCCAGGTAACCCGAGGTCGGGTTCGGTGTGGTTGGCACGTACACCGCGGCCAGTTCACGGTCGGTGCCGTGCTCCTTGATCACGCGGGTGACCAGCCCGACCGACTTCATGTCGCGGTGCGGGAAGTCGATCAGCACCACGCGCTGGGTGCTGCCCGGTTCGGTCTGCAACATGTCCAGCAGCTTCTTGGCGCTGTCGTAGATGATGCTGGCCAACGGAATGCGCTTGATCACCGCGCCGACCCAGCGCAGCAGGCGCTGGCCGAGCACACGGCGGCTGGCCACGCCCACCGCCAGGATCACCAGCAGGGTGGCCAGCAGGGCGATGGTGTTCTGGATCCACTCGGCACGGACCCAACCGAGGTAATGCGGGAAGCTTGTCGCGATCTGCTCGGAAAGCGGCACCACCAATGGGCTGGAAATGCCCGAAAGCAGCACGAACACGAACTTGACCACGACCCAGGTCAGCCAGATCGGCAGCAGGGTCAGCAGGCCGGTCAGGAACAGGCGCTGCAGGGAGGGGCGGGGGACCAGGGCGGGGGCTTCGAGCGACATGCGCGCATTGTAGCGGCCACGGCCGGTCGATTACGCTGGGGGATCGACTGCGGCAACGATGCATGGAAGGGAAGCTGTGTTGAAGATTCTGCGCGGACTGGGCTGGGCCCTGGCAGGACTGCTGGTGCTGGCCATCGTGGTGTGGTGCGCCTCGCGCATGTGGCCGGTGCCGGAATCACGGCTGCAGGCCCAGCAGCGGTTGCAGGCCCGCCTGCCCGCTGATGGCCGCAACGGCTTTGCGCTGCTGTGGACACTCGCGTTCGACGATCTCGACCCGGACCAGCGCGATCAGGCGTTGGCCCGGGATGTACAGCGCTGGGAGGCGGATCCGCGCGGCAATGGCGGCGCCCGTCCGCAGCTGGCAGAAGACCACGTCGAGCTGCATTCACGGCCTTCGGCCAGCTGCGGACCGACCGCCAGTGACTGCCTCGGCCAGGTGCGTGCGGACCCGCAGCGCTTCGTCGATGCCCACGCTGGCCACCAGCAGCTGCATGCGCGCCTGGACCAGCTGGCCGATGCGGATCACTTCGTGTCGCCGTTCCGGCCAAAAGGGGAAGGCATCCTGGTGCCGATGCCGGCCTATGGTTTGGTGATCGACGCCACCAGCGCACGCGCGCTGGCGTATGTGCAGGGTGATATCGACGGTGCGCTGCGTGGCAGTTGCCGGGGGCTGCAGCTGGGCCGCCGGCTGGTGACGGGCGGCAACTACCTGGTGGAGAGCATCATCGGTGCCAGCCTGGTGCAGGCCAATGCCCAGCTGCTGGCCGACATGCTGGTCGAACTGCCGGCCGACCAACCGCTGCCAGCGGAATGCGAGCAGGCGATGAAGCCGATGCGGGCCGCCGAACAGAGCCTGTGCCGTGCGATGCAGGGCGAGTATGCGATGAGCAGGGCTGCGATCGAAACCTCGGCGCAGGAGTTCGGTGGCGTGCTGGTACTCGATCGCAGCAGCACCCTGGCGCGAGTGGCGGGCAACCTGGGCTGGGCCTGTGGCGCGGCGGCGATGACCGCGCTGGAGGCGGATCGTCCGCTGCCGGTACCGGCACCGCCGCAGCATGACTTCGGCTGCCTGTCGAACGTCATGGGGTGCGTGCTGGCCGATATCGCGGGCCCGGCCTATCCCGCCTATTCGTCACGGCCCCAGGATGCCGCCGCGATGGTGCGGCTGATCGGTGCGCAACGCTGGCTGCGACAGCAGGCCGAGGACCCTGTGGATGCGCTGAAGCGCTTGCCTGCCCAGTTTGTTACCCAATGAAGCGTCGGTGGTCGCACAGATGCTGCAGCAGATCGACTCTGCGCTGCCGCGCCCCGGTGCAAGCGACACGCTGC
>NZ_JBHHMJ010000124.1:0-5369 GCF_042136455.1 Stenotrophomonas sp. 3diitr2024 | reverse complement strand
GAATGGGGTCAGATCCCTTTTCCAACGGGAAAAGAGATCTGACCCCGAGGGTCTACGGGCTTATTTACCGCGCAGCTTCTGCAACCCGGTCACCGCCGCCAGCACGATGGCGCCGGCGATGATGCCGACCACCATGTTGCCCACCGCGCTCACCAGCCAGCCCCACTGCCCTTCGCCGCCCAGCGCCTGCACCGCGTGGTGCAGCGCCGGCACGTTGTGCACCAGGATGCCGCCGCCGACCAGGAACATGGCGATGGTGCCGGCCACCGACAGGAACTTCATCAGCCACGGCGCCGACGCCACCAGGCCTCGACCGAAGGCGGCAATGGCACCGCCCTTGCGCGACAGGTACAGCCCAACGTCGTCGAGCTTGACGATGCCCGCCACCAGTCCGTAGACGAACACGGTCATCGCCAGTGCGACCACGCTCAGGGTGAGGATCTGGTTGGTGAACGACGCAGTGGCGACCACGCCCAGGGTGAGCACGATGATCTCGGCCGAAAGGATGAAGTCGGTGCGGATCGCGCCCTTCACCTTGTCCTTCTCCCACGCGACCATGTCCACCTGCGCGTCAGCCAGCGCCTTGCGGCGTTCGGCCTGGCGCTCGGCATCGTCGTCGGAGGAATGCAGGAAGCGGTGCGCCAGCTTCTCCACGCCTTCGAAGCACAGGAAGGCACCGCCGATCATCATCAGCGGCACGATCAGCGGCACGTTCCAGCCGCGGCTGCGCAGCCAGGCTTCCAACGCACTGATCGCCAGGGCCGCCGGCACCAGGATCACCTTGTTGACCAGCGAGCCCTTGGCCACCGCCCACACCACTGGCAGCTCGCGGTTGGCGTTGACTCCGGTCACCTGCTGCGCGTTCAGCGCCAGATCGTCGCCCAGCACACCGGCGGTCTTCTTCGCCGCGACCTTGGTCAGGACCGAAACATCGTCGAGCAGGGAGGCGATATCGTCGAGCAGGGCAAACAGGCTGGCACCGGCCATGGGGCGTCCAAGAATGGGAATGAGCGGATTCTGACCGATCCGCCGGCCTCTGCGATAGCTGCGGGGTTCACCGCATGCCCACCTTCCCCCGGCGACACTGCCGAATCCGGACATTGCCGGCCAGCGGCCGGCACTACCGTCCTTGCCGCATGGGAGTTCCGCTTGAGCAATCCGCCCACCGCCAATGGCAATCCTCCGCTGGTCAAAGGCATGAACCGGCGCAGCCAGATCCTGCGCCTGCTGCTGCGCTACCGCCATTCGGGCGTGTTCTCCGGCATGAACCTGGACGCCGCCAGCAACCAGGCCGACGTGCCCGCCGATGGCAACCCGGAACAGTTCGTCAGTGACCTGGAGGCCCTGGGGCCGACCTTCGTCAAGCTGGGCCAGATGCTGTCCACCCGCCCGGACATGGTGCCGGTGGAGTTCGCCACCGCCCTGGAGCGCATGCAGGAGAAGGTGGCGCCGATCCCGGTAGAGCGCATCCACGCCATCATCGAGCAGGAGCTGGGGGTGGGGGTGAACAAGCTGTTTGCCTCGTTCGATCCCGAGCCGTTGGGTTGTGCGTCGATCGCGCAGGTACATCGCGCGGTGCTGCACGATGGCCGCCAGGTGGCAGTGAAAGTGCAGAAGCCCGAAGTGGCCGCGCAGCTGCGCTCGGACCTGGAAGCGCTGCGTAGCTTTGCGCTGGCCGCCGATCACCTGACCCAGGTGGGCCGCCGCGTGCGCCTGCGCGACTGGCTCAACGAGTTCGCAAAGACCCTGATGCAGGAGCTGGACTACCACGCCGAGGCCGAGAACCTGGCACGCTTCGGACGGCATCTGCGGCCCTTCCGCCGCCTGTGGGTACCGCAGCCGATCTGGGACTACAGCAGCCAGCGCGTGCTGACCATGGAGCTCGCCACCGGCGTGCGCGTGGATGCGATCTCTGGCGTGCGCCGCACCGAGCAGGACATGGATCCGCTGGCAGCGGCGCTGATCCGCGGCTACCTGGACCAGATCTTCGTGCATGGCGAGATCCATGCCGACCCGCACCCGGGCAACCTGCGGGTGATGCCCGATGGCCGGCTGGCGATCTTCGACCTGGGCATGGTCGCGCACATGCCGCCGCGCCTGCGCGAACGGCTGCTGAAGATCCTGTTCGCCGCCGTCGATGGCCGCGGCGAAGAAGTGGCCGACGATCTGATCAGCATCAGTACGCGGCTGGAGGCCTTCGACGAAGAGCGCTACCTGCGCGAGACCGGCCAGCTGATCGCGCGCTACGCCGCCAGTGGCAGCTTCTCGGAAGGCCGCGTGGTGCTGGACATGGTGCGCATCGCCACTGCCTGCGGGCTGCGCACGCCGCCGGAACTGAGCCTGCTGGGCAAGGCCCTGCTCAACCTGGAAACCGTGTGCCGGCTGCTGGCGCCGGAGCTGGACACGCGCCGCATCGTCGAGCGCCAGCTGCAGCACGTGATGCGCGCGCGCCTGAAGAAATCCCTGTCGGCGGCCAACATCGCCAGCGAGGCGATGGAGCTGCAGCAGCTGCTGCGCGATGGGCCGCGCAAGCTGTCGGACATCATGGCGCTGCTGGCCGAGAACCGCCTGCAGATGAAGGTGACCGGGCTGGAAGAATCGCGGTTGATGGAGAACCTGCAGAAGATCGCCAACCGCGTGGCGGCCGGCATCATCAGCGCCGCGTTGATCATGGCTGCGGCAATGATGATGAAGATCGACACCGGCTGGCACCTGTTCGGCTATCCCCTGATCGCACTGATACTGCTGCTGATCGGCGTGGTGCTGGGACTGGGCATCGTCACCAGTGCATTGCTGTTCGATCGCCGCGCGCGGGCACGCGAGGAACGCGGGCACCGCTGATGCATTGGCGAAAAAGCCGCGTATTCATGCGGTTTTTAATGCAATCCAACGAAGCCTTTCACGCTCGTTTTACCTTTGCGGCGTGATTGCGCGCGCGTCATTCCAACAAACATTTCAGTCAGGTTCGTGCATGCACTATCGGGTCATCGGCCTGTCATGTGGATGTGCTTGCAGCAGCGCCGGTCGGATGGACACGCGTCGGTACGACGTCCATCACCACCACCCCGTCACTGCCGAAGCTGCCTATGCTCTGGATACTGCTGTTGTCGTTGTTGCTGCTGTGCTGGCTGTTCCTCGCGTCCGACAAGTGGGTGTGGTGGAAGGCCGGCGCATTCTCGCTGCTACTGTTGATGCTCAGCGCGTGGTGGCTGATCGACAAGCTGTCCGGGGATGGGCTCAACGCCGCCACGCTTTATCACCTCGGCGCCGACATGGAAGGCGCTGGTGTCTCCGACTTCAAGGGCTACATCGCCGGCTTCATCGTGCTGGCGCTGGTCTCGCTGCTGCCGCTGTTTGCCACGCGGGTGAAGCGCTGGCGCCGGCCCGGCCACGGTGGTGCGCTGTTCGCCGGTTTCGCGACCGTGTGGGTGGCCACGATCCTGATCAGCCCGCTGGCCCGTGACGGCCAACGCCTCTACCAGCAGCTGCGCCCGGTCGATTTCGCCCGCATCGCCCCCGAGTACCAGGTGCCGACGCAGCCGTTGCAGCGCCCGCGCAACATCGTATGGATCTACGGCGAGAGCCTGGAACGCACCTATCTGGACGAGGCCGTGTTTCCCGGCCTGATGCCCAACCTCAACCGCCTGGCGTCCGAGTCTCTGGACGTGCGTGGCCTGGCCTCGGCCGAAGGCAGCGGTTGGACCATCGCCGGCCTGGTGTCGTCAATGTGTGGCGTGCCGCTGACCACCTCGCAGGGCGACGAGAACAGCATGGACCGCATGGGCAGTTTCCTGCCCAAGGCGGTGTGCCTGGGCGACTACCTGAAGCAGCAGGGCTACACCAACCATTACCTGGGCGGCGCCAACGGCCAGTTCGCCGGCAAGGGCCAGTTCCTGGCCAGCCATGGCTTTGACGAAGTGCATGACCTGGCATGGTTCAAGCAGCAGAAGAAGATCGGCCGCATCCACTACTCGGCCTGGGGCGTGCACGACGACGTGCTGCTGGACACCGCCTACCAGCGCTTCGAGCAGCTCTCACGCGCCGGTTCACCGTTCATGCTGACCACGCTGACCATGGACACCCACCACCCGGCGGGCCACCTGCCGGTGTCGTGCAAGGGCGAGCGCTACCGGAGCGGGTACGGCAACATCGGCCTGCTCAATGCACTCAAGTGCACCGACCGCCTGATCTCACAGCTGGTCGAGCGTATCCAGGCCAGCCCGTATGGGAAGGACACGCTGATCGTGATCGCCTCCGACCACCTGGCGATGCCCAACGACCTCAGCCACGTGCTGGCCAAGCAGAAGCGCGAGAACCTGCTGCTGTTCCTCGGCGACGGCATTGCCCCGCAGCAGCTCAGTGCCGACGCTGGCACCACCCTGGATTCCGGTGCGACCCTGCTCAGCCTGCTGGACCCGAACCTGAAGACGATGGGCTTTGGCCGCTCGCTGATCGACCCGCAGCGCGCGCCCAGTGCCAGCGTGGCCGCGCGGCGCGATGATGGCCGCGACTACCCGCAGTACCTGGCCTTCGCCCGTTCGCTGTGGCTGGGCCAGCCGACCCGCGAACTGAAGATCGATGGCGATGACCAGGTGGTCGTTGGCCTGCAGCACGTGCAGCCGCCGGTGCTGCTGGAGTACGACAAGGAGTGGGGCTTGAAGTCGGTGTACCTGGAAAACACCTCGCGCCAGTTCGATGATGCCAACCCGGACAACACCCTGGCCTACGTCGACCGTTGCACCGCGTTCGAGGACGGCTCGGCCGATGGTGACTGGTGCGCCCTGCTCGTCAACCGCGACAACGGCTTCAAGCTGTACCGCGACAACGACCTGCGCGGTGGCATCGCGGTGGATGCACCGCTGGATACGCTCCAGGGCCCGCGCCCGAGCGTGCGCCAGGCACACATGATCACCCAGAAGGGACGCCGTACGCGTGCCGGCCAATACATGCTGCAACTGGTGGCGAGCACGCGCCCGGACCGCGGTTTCTGGATCGAAGCGGTGTCCTCGCAGCGCAAGGTGGTACTGGCCCAGCAGTGGGTACAGCCCGATGCCAACGGCAAGATCAACGTGTCGTTCGGGTTGGATCACGAAGTGGACGATCTGGAGATCCGCGCGTGGTTGAACCACGCCGAGAAGCTGGCGGTGGATACGTTCGCACTGGTGCCCTCGCGCAGCCGACCGCGGGGGTAGGGCTATTTGCAGTGCTGCGCCCTGCACCCGTGGTAGTGCCGGCCGCTGGCCGGCAACCTCAGAAGCAACAGCAACAGCTGGCATTCCGTGGGATGGCGGGGCGGTGTGGGTTGGCAGGACACGCCGTAAACCCGTCCATGGGGGCTCGATGGCGCCATCCATGGCGCCAACGGTGGC
>NZ_JBHHMJ010000107.1:0-313 GCF_042136455.1 Stenotrophomonas sp. 3diitr2024 | reverse complement strand
GGTGCGGAGCTGATGTACGGCCGTCGCGAAGTGGAGAACGGCAACAAGGGTGACATCACCCGGTTGCAGTTCACTACGAAGTACAGCTTCTAAGAGCGTGCCGGCCAGCGGCCGGCACTACCTGCATCGCCGATGGAAGCCAACGTGTCGCCAGCTCCACATGCGGCCCCGCTAGAATGCGTGCATGACCGAATTCATCCCGCCCGTCGGGTCGCAACCGCTTACCGGACACCGAGGATCAGACAATGCTCATTCCAGGCTTCACGGCGGGCGCGCAGGCGCCGGCCGAGCTGCATACCCGTTGGTCGCCGTG
>NZ_JBHHMJ010000101.1:0-1005 GCF_042136455.1 Stenotrophomonas sp. 3diitr2024 | reverse complement strand
GTGTGCGGACCAACGGTCCGCACCCACCAGTCGATGGCGGTCCGCACCCACCGACGGCGGCGCAGCCGAGCGTGGGCTCGGTTCTACAATGGCTGCGGTATCACCCACGGAAGGAAGACCCATGCAGGACGCGCAGTACTGGTTGAACGAATTCTGGTCGGGCCTGAGCGTGCTCGATCTGGTGGGCGGCAGCGTGCTCGGTACGCTGCTCGGCCTGGTGCTGGGCATCGCCGGCTGGCGCTGGCTGCATCGCCATGGTTGGTTGCAGCGGCGCAAGCGCTGGCATCACTGGCTGCTGGCCAGCTACGTGGTGCTGCTGCCGCTGGCCACTGCCTTCTTCGGCCTGCAGCTGGGTTTCACTGCCGGTGCGCACCGCGCGCTGTTCAAGCAGCTCGATCATTTCCAGCCGCACCTGCAGACCCTGGTGGAAGGCTGGAGCGAAGGTTTTACCGATTCGCTGGACGACCCGCGCATGCGCGAGGCACTGCGCAGCCAGGGCACGGTGGGCGACGTCGCCGACACCATCGCCTCGGCCTACCTCAGCGAGCATCCGCTGCCCGGCCTGGACCGTCTTGGCAACGGCCCGTTGGCACGTGGTACCGGCTGGGTGATCGGCAGGGTGCGTGAGGGCCTGCTGCGCAGCATGGTGGAAGACACGCTGGTGGACAGGGCCGGTACCCTCGGCCTGGAACCCAAGGTGGTGCGCGAGGCGCTGACCATGCACGTCGATGAGCTGCTGCACACCCGTGGCGTGCTGCGGCTGGTGAAGGCGCAGATCAACGGCATGATGCCGGGCGTGTACTTCGGGCTGCTGTTGCCGTTGTTGATCATCGCGCTGCTGGTGGCGCTGGAGATCTGGGCTGCGCAGCGGTTCGGGTGGGCGCGGCAGGGGGTAGTGCCGGCCGTTGGCCGGCAATTGCAGGTTCCTGCCGAAGGTTCATGAGGTTGCCGGTGCATGGGGTCAGATACCTTTTCCACAGGAAAAGGGATCTGACCCCGAGCCGG
>NZ_JBHHMJ010000093.1:0-29190 GCF_042136455.1 Stenotrophomonas sp. 3diitr2024 | reverse complement strand
GGATTGCCGCCACCGCCGGTGCGGTTCAGGTCCGAGCCGTACGAGGAGGCACCCAGCGCCGAGTAGTCTGGCAGGGTCTGGGTCTGCGAGGCGGCGACACGCAGCACCAGCGAGTCGTCCAGGTCGAACTTGATGTTGGCGCTGGGCAGGACACGGTTGCGCTTGTTCTGGAAGGCCAGGCGCTCCCACATGCCGAACAGGCTGCTGACATCGGCATCGGCGGCCTTGCTGACGGCGTTGTAGGTGTCGATGTCCTGCTTGATGTTGACGTAGCGCAGGCCGACGTTGCCGCTCCACCAGTCGCCGCGGAAATTGGCCTGCACGTAGCCGGCGAAGTTCTTCTCCTTCACCTTCCACTCGGCGCCATAGTTGTGGCGACCGGTCGGGCCATCATTGCCGGCCAGCCAGGTGGAATTGTTGGTCACCGCGTCCTTCAGCGCGCCCGGGGTGAAGTACCAGAGGTTGCGCGGGAAGGTGCCGCCGATGTCGCCGGCAAAGCCGCTGGGATAGTTGGCCGTGGCACCGTTCTTCAGCGCGCTCCAGATGTCACCCGGGGTTGCACCTTCCGGCGACAGCGCTTCGCGCTTGTGGTCGGCGAAACGCAGGCCGAAGTCGATCGAGCTCAGTACGCCGCCATCGTTGAAGTACTGGTTGAAGTCGAGCGTTGCCCACTTCTCCTTGTCTTCGGCGGTGACCTGCTGGTTGCCCCAGGTGCCGAAGCTGGTCACGCCGTTGGGCGAGAGGTCGCCGCCGACGTTCCAGTCGATCGGCGAGCCATTGCCGTGGGTGGCCCAGCTGGCGCCGCCGCCGTTGGCAAGGGTGACCTCGGCGATGTACTGGCGCGGCGTCTCACCGGTGCCCTTGGTGCTGCCGGCCTGGAACGTGGCGGTCAGGCTGTCGCTGATCTGCCAGTCGGCATCGAAGGTGACATAGCTCGACTTGGCCTTCGACTCGCGGTAGATCATGTCGTACACCGCATAGTCGGTGCCCGGCACGCCCCTGTAGCTGGCGTTGGTCAGCACGCCGTCCTTGACCACATAGCCCGGATCCGGCGCCTGCGACTTGGCGAAGCTGTTGCCGAACATCATGAAGTTGCGGTTGTAGTTGTTGGCCTTCAGCTCGGAGCTGAAACCATTCAGGCCCAGGGTGAGGCTGTCGCTCGGCTTGAACTGCAACGAGACCAGGCCGCCCTTGCGCTCGCGGGTCTGCTCAAACAGGGTCGAACCCAGCAGGCCCGGCACATTGACGCCGATCAGGTCCGGATTGGTCTTGGCGACCGGATCGCCGGCGCCGATCTTGAAGAAGCCGCCCGGGATTTCCTGTGCTTCACGGCGCAGCTCGCGCTTCTGGCTGAAGCCCTGCACCATCACGCCGAAGGTGCCTTCCTCGTTCTTGTAGTTGAACAGTGCCGAGTACTGCGGGTCGTTCGACTTGGCCTGGTCCGAGCGCACCATGCCGATCGAGCCTTCCGCGGTGAACGGCTTGGAGAACTCCAGCGGCTTGCGGGTGATGATGTTGACGGTACCGGTGGTACCGCCGTCCTGCAGCTTGGCCTGCGAGGACTTGTTCACTTCCACCGAGCTGACCAGTTCCGACGGCAGCAGCGAGTAGCTGACGCTGCGGCCGACGTTGTTGCCCTGGCTGAGCACGAACCAGTCGGCCGAGCCGACGGTGTGGCCGTTGATCAGGGTCTGGGTCAGGCTCGGGCTGGTGCCGCGCAGGCTGACACGGTCGGCTTCATCGAAGCCACCTTCGTCGGCGCTGGACGAGCTGATGTTCACGCCGGGCAGGCGCTGCAGGGTATCGGCAACGTTGTGCGCGGGCAGCTTGCCCACGTCTTCGGCGGTGACCACTTCCACGCGCGCATTGGCTTCGCGCTTGGTGTCCAGCGACTTCTCCATCGAGCCACGGATGCCGGTAACGGTCACGGTGTCCAGATCGGTGGCGGTCGGGGCCGCCTGCTGCGCGTGCGCACTGAAGGCGATGCAGCTGACGATGGCGGCCGAAAGCAGGGTCTTGCGGGTGTTCATGATGTCTCTCCTCATCACTCGATTGGGTGCCGGCGGCGGTGTTCGGTTACGGTTGCGATGACATGCGCGGGGCGGCGGCGAAGTCCCGTGCGTTGGCGTGCCACGTACTGCGTGCTGCGATTGCGTTGAAGCCTGTTGCGGTGTCAGGCGGCCGACTGCTGCAGGTACCAGCTGGCAGCGCCAACCACGCCCAGCTGGCCGTGCTCGACGACCTTTACCGGGATGCGTGCCAGCGCTTCGCCCATCGGCCCCTTCTGCAGGTAGCGTTCGACGAAGGTGCTGGCGTGCAGGTATTCGCGGATCTGGGGCAGGATGCCGCCGGCCAGGTAGACACCACCGTGGGCGCCGTAGAACAGCGCCATGTCGCCGATGGTGCTGCCGAGCAGGCCACAGAACACATCCAGCGCCTGGCGCGCATGCGCATCGGTATCGGCCATGGCCGCAGCGGTGACTGCGTCGGGGCTTGCCAGGGTCGGCGCCTGCCCCTGCAGCGCGCACACCGCACGGTACAGGTTCATCAGGCCAGGGCCGGAGATCGCATGCTCGATCGACACGTGCGCGCGGTCGCGCTGCATGTGGCGGACGATGGCCATTTCCAGTTCGGTGCTGGCCGCCAGGGTCGGCTGGCCGGCTTCGGTGGGCAGGACCACCGGGCCGTGCGCGGTGGGGATCCACAGCGCTGCACCGAGGCCGGTGCCGGGGCCGACCACCAGGGTCGGGCCACGCGCGGCGGTCTCCGGCCCGCACAGGTGCAGCACGCCACTGGCGTCCACCTGCGCGGCGGCGTAGGCCACCGCTTCGAAATCGTTGACGATGTAGACCCGCTGCAGGCCGACCTCGGCTTCCACCTGGCGCGCCGACAGCGGCCACGGCAGGTTGGCGGTGATCACCGTGCCGTCTTCGCGGGCATAGCCGGCGCTGGCAACCACGCAATGCGTGGGCCGCGGGCCTTCGCCCAGGAAGTCGGACAGGATCGCGCTGAGGCCGGCATGGTCGGCATTGCGGTACTTGCGGTACTCCAGCACCTGCACCGGATGGGCGGCGTCACCGCTGGCCTGGACCCGGGCCACGCGCACATGGGTGCCACCGACGTCGGCGGCCAGGAACGAGGGCGCGACGCGGGACAGGACATGCGACGGGGCGGGGTGGCTGGCGGTCACGCGGGCTCCTGCTGCAGGTGGGCCGGCCCGGGGATCGGGGGCGGCGATTGGGGCGGAGTCTGTAACCGCGCTGACAACGATGTCAACGAGTTCGTGACACTTTCGTTGCTGCGTCGCAACGAATGCGGCGCGCAGTAAACGTTTACACGGTGTGAGCGCGGGTTTCACGTGGGAACCATTGGTGCACGGGGCTCTAGACCTGCCGCGCATTCAGCGGGGCGTACCGCGGCGGACTTGCGCAGTGCAGCACGAGGTTCAGGCAGGCGTGCATGGAAGTTGACAAACCGCCGTTGTCCATCGAAAGAATGTGACAACGTTGTTCCCAGCCACTCTCCGACGCCGCGTTCTGCGGCCGTCGCCGCAGGAGCCCTCCTGATGTCCGCCGTCCCCGCTGCAAGCGCGCGCCCGAACGTGGCCACCTCCATCGCCATCGTTGGCGTGTTGTTCTTCCTGATCGGCTTCTTCACCTGGCTCAACGGCCCGCTGATCACTTTCGTCAAGTTGGCCTTCGAACTCAGCGAGGTCGGTGCCTTCCTCGTGCTGATGGTGTTCTACCTGTCCTATTTCTTCCTGGCCCTGCCGGCGTCCTGGATCCTGCGCCGCACCGGCATGAAGAAGGGCCTGAGCCTGAGCCTGCTGGTGATGGCCGGGGGGGCCGCGCTGTTCGGTGAGTTCGCGACCCAGCGCTGGTACCCGGGCGCGCTCGGCGGTCTGTTCGTGATCGGCAGCGGCCTCGCCCTGCTGCAGACCGCGATCAACCCCTACATCTCGATCCTCGGCCCGATTGAAACGGCGGCACGCCGCATCGCGCTGATGGGCATCTGCAACAAGATCGCCGGCATGCTGGCGCCGGTGCTGATCGGCACCCTGGTGCTGCACGGCATCGGCGATCTGGACAAGCAGGTGCAGGCCGCCGACGCGGTCACCAAGGTCGCGCTGCTCAACGAATTCGCCGCCAAGATCCATGCGCCGTACCTGGCGATGGCCGCGCTGCTGGTGGTGCTGGCGGTGGCCGTACTGTTCTCGCCTCTGCCGGAGATCAAGTCCTCCGAAGCCAATGCAACGCCGTCAGGTGCACCGGGAACGGCCGAGCGCCGCAGCATCTTCCAGTTCCCGCATCTGTGGCTGGGCGTGCTGTGCCTGTTCGTGTACGTAGGCGTGGAAGTCATGGCCGGTGATGCGATCGGAACCTACGGTCACGGTTTCGGCTTGCCGCTGGACCAGACCAAGATGTTCACCTCGCTGACGCTGGCTGCGATGTTGGCCGGCTACGTGGTCGGCCTGCTGGCGATCCCCGGCCTGGTCTCGCAGTCGCGCTACCTGACCATTTCGGCAGTGATGGGCGTGGTGTTCTGCCTGGGCGCCTGGGCCACCCACGGCTACGTCTCGGTGGCCTTCGTGGCGCTGCTGGGCTTCGCCAACGCCATGATGTGGCCGGCGATCTTCCCGCTGGCGATCCGCGGCCTGGGCCGCTTCACCGAGACCGGCTCGGCGCTGCTGGTGATGGGCATCGCCGGCGGCGCGATCATTCCGCAGCTGTTCGCCGTGCTCAAGCAGCACATCGACTTCCAGCTGGTGTTCGTGCTGCTGATGGTGCCGTGCTACCTGTACATCCTGTTCTACTCGGTGATCGGCCATCGTGCCGGCCTGCCGCAGGACAAGGCCTGATCGGCGATGATGGACGGCAGCCAACCCCAGGGAAAACCCATGCGCAGAGCGACCATCAAGGACGTTGCGGAGAAGGCCAAGGTCTCGCTGAAGACGGTCTCGCGGGTGATCAACAATGAGCCCTCGGTGATGCAGGCCACCCGTGCGCGGGTGCTGCGTGCCATCGCCGAGCTCGACTACGAGCCCGATCCGTCCGCGCGCAACCTGCGCAGCGGCACTACCTTCGTGATCGGGCTGGTCTACGACAACCCGAACCCGTACCACATCATCGGCGTGCAGAACGGCGTGCTGGCCGCGTGCCGCGAGACCGGTTTCGGCCTGCAGATCCATCCCTGTGATTCGAGCTCGCCGTTGCTGGCCGATGAACTGGCCGACTGGGTGCAGCGCTCGCGGCTGGCCGGGCTGGTGCTGACCGCACCGATGTCCGAGCGCCGCGACCTGATCCAGGCGCTGACCGCGCGTGGCATCAAGCTGGTGCGCATCATCGCCGCCACTGAAGACCCGGCCGACGGCGCCTGCGTGTTCGTCGACGACCGCGAGGCCGCCTACGAGATCACCGAGCACCTGATCCAGCTCGGTCACCAGCGCATCGGTTTCCTCTGGGGCGGCAGCTCGCACCGCTCCTCGGGCGAACGCTACGCCGGCTACGAAGCGGCGCTGAAGGACTACGGCATGACCGTGGACAAGCACCTGGTGGTGCAGGGCGACTACACCTTCGACGATGGTTTCCGTGGGGCGCGTCGCCTGCTGGCGCTGCGCGAGCCACCTACCGCCATCTTCGGTTCCAACGATGAAATCGCTGCCGGCGTGCTGGCCGCCGCCAAGTCGGCCGGCATGAACGTGCCCTACGACCTGTCCATCGCCGGCTTCGAGGACAGCCCGTTCTCGCGCCAGTCGTGGCCGCCGCTGACCACCGCCAAGCAGGCCACCGAGGACATCGCCCGCCACGCCGCGCGCCTGCTGATCGCACAACTGCGCAGCGACGCCTACGACGATGCGCCGGCACCGCTGCACAACCAGGGCTTCGTGCCGCAGCTGGTGGTGCGCGGCTCGACCGCGCCGATGCGCCCGGCCGGCGCACGCCCCCTTCCTTCCGATCCTGCCTGAGCCCGCCATGTCGCTGTCAGACCCCACGTCCACCCTGATGTTCGCCGAGGCCGCCGAAGCGGCCGACGTGGTTGCCCGCCAGTTCTCGCGCAACCACGCCACCCTGGAAACCCTGGCCGCCAGCCTGCGCGCGGCGCCGCCGCCGTTCGTGGTCACCTGTGCACGCGGCAGCTCCGACCATGCCGCCACCTACGGCAAGTACCTGCTGGAAACCCAGCTGGGCCTGGTGGTTGCGTCGGCCTCGCCGTCGGTGGGGTCGGTCTATGCCGCACCGCTGCAGCTGCGCGGTGCGCTGTTCATCGTCATTTCGCAGTCGGGCAAGAGCCCGGACCTGCTGCGCAACGCCGAGGCGGCCAAGGCCGCTGGCGCACGCGTGATCGCGCTGGTCAACGTCGAGGATTCGCCGCTGGCGCAGCTGGCCGACACGGTCATTCCGCTGCATGCCGGTGCCGAAAAGAGCGTGGCGGCGACCAAGAGCTACCTGGCCTCGCTGGCTGCACTGCTGCAGCTGGCCGCCTACTGGAAGCAGGACAGCAGCCTGCGCAACGCGCTGGACCTGCTGCCGGACGCGATGCGTGAAGCCTGGCAGTGCGACTGGAGCGCGGTGACCGAAGGCCTGGTCGAGGCCACCAACCTGTTCGTGCTCGGCCGTGGCCTGGGCTTGGGCGCGGCGCAGGAAGCGGCGCTGAAGTTCAAGGAAACCTGCAGCCTGCACGCCGAAGCCTACAGCTCGGCCGAGGTCAAGCACGGCCCCATGGCGCTGGTCGACCGTGGCTTCCCGGTGCTGGCCTTCGCCCAGCCCGACGAAACCGGCGCTGGCACCCGAGCGGTGGTCGATGAATTCACCTCGCGCGGCGCGCAGGTGTGGCTGGCCGGCGCCGGTGGCAACCTGCCGGTGGCGGCCGCACCGCACCCGCTGTGCGCACCGCTGCTGACCGTGCAGAGCTTCTATCGCGCGATCAATGCGCTGGCGCTGCGTCGTGGCTTCAACCCGGACCTGCCGCCGCACCTGAACAAGGTCACGGAGACGGTGTGATGGCAACCGTGCTGCGCAATGCCCGCATCCTGGCAGGCGATGAGTTCCGCGACGATCTGGCTGTGGTGATCGAAGAGGGTCGCATCAGCGCGCTGTTGCCCGACGCCGCACCGCAGCTGGGCCACGCTGCCGAGCAGGTGGACCTGGGCGGCGGCTGGCTGCTGCCCGGCTTCATCGACGTGCAGGTCAATGGCGGTGGCGGCGCGTTGTTCAACAACACGCCCGATGTTGCCTCGCTGCGTACCATCGCGCAGGCTCACCGCCGCTTCGGTACCACCGCGATGCTGCCCACGCTGATCAGCGATGACGTGGCGGTGATGCGCGAAGCCATCGGTGCGCTGCGCGAGGCGATCGCGCAGGGCGTGCCGGGCGTGATCGGCATCCATCTCGAAGGGCCCTACATCGCGCCGGCGCGCAAGGGCACGCACGATGTCAGCAAGTTCCGCGTGCCGGACGAAGAAGAGATCGCGCTGGCCGCGTCGCTGGACAACGGCGTGACCCTGCTGACTCTGGCGCCGGAGCGCGTGCCGCTGGAGACCATCCGCGCGCTGGTCGAACGTGGCGTGATCGTGGCCGCCGGCCACACCGCAGGCACCTACGAAGAGATCCGCGCCGGCCTGGATGCTGGCGTGCGTGGCTTCACCCATCTGTACAACGCGATGTCGCCGCTGCAGGGCCGTGAGCCCGGCGCGGTGGGCGCTGCGCTGGAAGACCGCGACAGCTGGATCGGCATCATCGTCGATGGCGTGCATGTGCATCCGGCCAGCCTGCGCGTGGCACTGGCGGCCAAGCCGCGCGGCCGTCTGCTGCTGGTGACCGATGCGATGCCGCCGGTTGGCGCCGACGATCCCAGCTACGTGCTGTACGGCGAAACCATCACCGCCATCGACGGCGTGGTGCGCAATGCCGCCGGTTCGCTGGCCGGCTCGGCGCTGGACATGGCCACCGCCGTGCGCAACACCGTGCAGCTGCTCGGCCAGCCGTTGGCCGAAGCCGCGCGCATGGCCTCGACCTATCCGGCACAGTTCCTCAACGTCGACGACCGCCTGGGGCACATCGCCGAGGGCTACCAGGCCGACCTGGTGCTGCTGGATGATGCGCTGCAGGTACGTGGCACGTGGATTGCCGGACAGTACGAGGCCGCCTGATGAACGCGACGCCGCCACGCCGGCTGGGCTCGATCGACGCCCTGCGCGGCAGCACCGTGGCGGCGATGCTGCTGGTCAACAACCCGGGTGACTGGAGTGCGGTGTTCGCACCGCTGCGCCATTCGGACTGGCATGGCTGCACGCCCACCGATCTGGTGTTCCCGTTCTTCCTGTTCCTGGTGGGCGTGTCGATGGCGTTCAGCGTAGCGCCGCGCGCGCTGGACGCGTCAGCGAGACCTGCACTGGCGCGCGGCGTGCTGGAGCGCGCGCTGCGCATCCTGCTGGCCGGTGCGCTGCTGCACCTGCTGATCTGGTGGGCGTTGGATACCCATCACTTCCGCATCTGGGGGGTGCTGCAACGGATCGCCGTGTGCGCGGCGCTGGTGGGTGTGCTGGCGGTGTATGCACGGCCGCGCATGCAGGCCGGCATGCTTGTTGGACTGTTGGTGGGGTACACGGTGCTGCTGCTGGGCGTCGGTGACCTGGCGCCGTGGACCAACCCGGCCAGCCGCCTGGACACCACGCTGTTCGCACCGTGGATCTATCAATGGCATGCCGATACCCGCCTCGGCCATGATCCGGAAGGATTGCTGAGCACGCTGGGTGCACTGGGCAGTACCGTGCTCGGCCTGTTGGCCGGTGGCCTGCTGCGCAGCGGGCGTTCGACGGCACTGGCCGGGCTGGGCGTGGCGACCGCCGTGCTGGGCCTGTTGCTGGCCGGGGTGCTGCCGTTGAACAAGCAGCTGTGGACGCCCAGTTACGTGCTGTGGACCGGTGGCCTGGCCGCGCTGGCGCTGTGGCTGGGCCACGTGCTGATAGACCTGAAGGGATGGCCGGCGCTGGGCCGGCGCTTCGGGGTCAACGCGATCACTGCGTACCTGGGGGCATCGGTGATGTCGGTGGTGCTGATGGCGACCGGCGCCTGGGGCTGGATCTGGCAGCAGCTGGCCGCCGCGATGCCGCAGGCGCTCGAGCTGGCATCGATGCTGCAGGCGCTGGCGTTCGTCGCACTGTGGTGGGGCGTGGCATGGTGGCTGGACCGGCGGAAGATCTACCTGAAGATCTGAGCAGCCCCGGGGTCGGACCCCTTTCCGCAGGAAAAGGGGCCGACCCAAACGCCGGAAGAATGAACGGTTTCAGTCACGTCCTCGTGGTGTGACGACGGCCGGACTTCACACCTGAAATGTGATTGTCGCCACGCAAGTTCACCTATCGGAACAATTCAGGGTGCGGCAGACTTCCGACGAAGTGACTTTGTCTGCAGTCCCAGCCATTCGCCAAGGAGTGCTATATGAGCCGTTGCGTTTCACACTCGCTGTGCCGTCACTCTCTGACCTTGGCCATTCTTCAGGCACTGACCCTGCCTGCCCTGCTTGTGCTTGAAACGCCGGTGGCTTTGGCAAACTGTGTCACCACGGCGTCATCAACGGTCTGCTCGCCAACGGCGCCGGATCCCTGGGCATCCACCGTCGGCACCGGCAACAATGCCGCTGAAGACAATCGCAGCGTGGACATACAGGCCGGCGCCAGTATCGTGGTCGGCAATGCCAATGCGATCTCCCTGCGTGACAATGCGGTGATCAGCGTTGGCAGTGGCAGTACAGTCAGCGCAACCGCCACCAGCACCGGCGGCCTGTTCGGTACCGGCGGCAATACGGTCGAAACCCGCACCAATGGCCAGATCACCGTAGCCCAAGGGGGCCAGATCCTTGCACAGGGAACGCAAGGCAGTGCCGAAGCAATCAACTTCCAGGGCGCGGGAAATACCGTCACCAACAGCGGCATCATCCGCGCAACCAACTCCGTGGCAATCTGGTCGCAGAATACTTCCGGCCTGAACACCATCA
Organism: Stenotrophomonas sp. 3diitr2024; assembly: GCF_042136455.1. Classification (NCBI taxonomy): domain Bacteria; kingdom Pseudomonadati; phylum Pseudomonadota; class Gammaproteobacteria; order Lysobacterales; family Lysobacteraceae; genus Stenotrophomonas; species Stenotrophomonas sp. 3diitr2024. The sequence continues at coordinate 19,194 of NZ_JBHHMJ010000093.1, read as the reverse complement.
TCAATACCGAAACCGGCGTCATCCAGGCACCGGGCACCGTCATCGGTGGCTCTGGAAATGGTGCGCTTGACTTCACCAATCGCGGCCAGGTGATCGGCAACATCAATCTGGCCGGTGGCAACGACATCCTGCGCATCTATACCGGCTCGACCATCACCGGCAACTTCAGCGGTGGTGCTGGAAATGACGCGATTTTCCTCAGCGGCACCGGTGATTCCACCCTGCCAGGCAATTTCGTCGGCTTCGAGTCGCTGACCAAGAACGACAGTGGCCGCTGGACCCTGTCCGGTTCGATCACTGGGGTGACCGTGGCCACGGTACAACAGGGCGTGCTGGCTTTGACCGGCAACAACGCGCAGTACACCGGTCAGGTGATCGTGGATCCGGGTGGCACGCTGGAAGCGCGGGCGCAGAGCCTGCCGCCGACGGTGACCAACAACGGCCTGGTGCGCTTCGCACAGACCGACGATGGCACCTATGGTGGCGCGGTGACTGGCAGTGGCGCGCTTGAAAAGACCGGTGCGGGGATGCTGACGCTCGCCGGCATCACCAGCGTGGCCGGTGCCACCACGCTCCGCGAAGGCACGCTGCAAGTGAACAGCCTGCTGGAAACATCGGGCATCAACATGGTTGGCGATACGGTGCTGCGCCTGGACAACACTGTGCAAGCACAGGGCGGGGGCGCGGCCAACGTTACCGGCGACTCAGGTGCGCAGCAGATCGTGGTGGGTGCCAACGGCCGCGTCACTGGCTCCGTTTCGCAGGGCGATGGTGACGACCAGCTGACCGTCAATGGCGGGACCATCGTCGGCCAAGTCCAACAGGGCAATGGCCGCGATGACTTCTTGATGACCGGCGGCACGATCGATTCGCTGTTCCAGGGCGATGGCACCGATACCTTCCGCATGAGCGGCGGCCGCATCATCGGCGCGTTCGAGGATGGCGACCGTGCATGGATGAGCGACGGTCGCATTGGCCGCGTCAACATGAAGCTTGAAAAGAACCTGTGGGACCAGTCCGGCGGCGTTGTCGATGGCAATGTGGTCACCGGCTTCGATGATGACACCATCATCATTTCCGGCACGGCCTTCATCGGTGGGAATGTGAGCGTCAGTGGTGGCCGCGACAATGTAACCATCACGGGTGGCACCGTGGCCGGGCAGTTGCTGCTGAGCACCGGCAACGACACGTTGACCTGGAACGGAGGGGGGGGGGTCAAGGGGGCCATCGACATGGGTCCGGATGACGATGTCGCCGTGCTGGCCAATCTCACTGTGGCCAACATGGGGGCCGTGCCACTGTTCAATGGCGGCACCGGCAACGACAGCCTTACGTTCGACAATACGAAAACGGCCGGCATTGCCCGCTTCCAGAACTGGGAAACCGTGGCAGCCGTGAATGGCAGCGAGCTCACCTTTGATGGCGACCTGGTACTGGGTGACAGCGCGACGGCGACGGGAACGTTCACGATAGATGGCAGCAGCGCAGTGCTTGCGGGCGGCGGCAGCCATGCAGTGAACGCATTCAACGCGGGAACATTGGCCAGTGTGATCAACGCCGGCCGTATCGAACTGACCAATGCCGGCAGCCCCGGCGATGCCTTTACGGTTGCTGGCAACTATCGCGGTGAGGGTGGCAGCGTGCTGTTGAAGACCGTGCTCGGCGCCGACAACTCCGCCAGCGACCGGTTGGTGATCGAGGGCGGTGTCGCCAGCGGCCGCACTGGCCTGGGCATCACCAACGTCGGGGGCGGGGGTGCCGAAACCCTGGTTGACGGCATCCTGGTGGTGCAGGCGCAGAACGGCGGCAGTACCCGCAACGATGCCTTCTCCCTGCTCTCGGCGGTTTCTGCCGGGGCGTACGACTACTACCTGTACAAAGGGGGGCAGTCGGCAGGTACCCGCGAGAACTGGTATCTGCGGTCGACATTGCCGGACCCGGCACCTGGCCCTGAACCGGAACCGATTCCCGCCCCGGGCCCGTCACCCCAGGGTGGCGGGTCGATCCCGATGCCGCCGCCGATCGTTCCGCCGGGGGAGGGCGTGTCACCGCCCACGCCGGGTGCAACCCCGGCCGAGCCGAATGATGAAGGCGTGGTACCGCTGTATCGTCCGGAAACGCCGACGTATGCCGTGCTGCCGCCGATTCTGCGTGACACATCGCTGGCCAGCCTGGGCACCTTCCACGAACGCCAGGGTGAACAGCGGCTGCTGTACAACCAAGGGCCCGCACGCACTGCCTGGGGCCGCCTGGTTGGCCAGAGCAGTGAGCTGCACTGGAAGGGTGATGCTCGCCCGGGCTTCGATGGTGACGTACAAGGCCTGCAGGCTGGTCTCGATCTATGGGCAGGCAACCGCGATGACCATCGCAACCAGGTGGGTGTGTTCGTCGGGCGCACACGCGCACAGGGCAAGGCGATCGGCACGGCGGGTGGCTGGGACAATGTGCAGGTTGGCCAGACCAGACTGGATGACAAGCATGTGGGGCTGTACTGGACCCTGACAGGATCGGCCGGCGGGTACGTGGACGTGGTAGCGATGCAGAGCCGCTATGACGGCCACGCCCGCTCGATGCGAGGGCTGGGCATCGAGCTGGATGGCAGTGGCACCAGTGTCTCGTTGGAGGCGGGCAAACCGCTGCTCCAGTTCGGTCAGTCCGCATGGTGGCTGGAACCGCAGGTGCAAGTGATCTGGCAACGTACATCGCTGGATGACCAGCGAGATGCGGTATCTGTGGTGTCCTTCGACAACGACAACGCCTGGACCGGCCGTGTGGGACTGCGTCTGGCGGCAGACTATCAGCTGGCCGACAACGGCTGGCAGCCGTACTTCAAGCTCAACTACTGGCACGGCCGTTCTGGCGAGGACCGCATCCGTTTTGGCAACGACGTGATCGAGAACTCGCAGCGCTACCGTGCGTTGGAGGCTGGCGTAGGCATCGCCGGCCGCTTCAACCGTACGATCAGCGCCTATGCCGTGGCCGACTACACGCGCGAAATCGGTGGTAGCGACAATGGTAAGCGCCGCGTGATCGAAGGCAACATCGGTCTGCGTGCGGACTGGTAGCGCCCTTGCGCTCGGGGGACCCTGCTCTGGTAGGTGCCGACCTTGGTCGGCACTGAACCTACCGACGCCACGAGCACAGTGCAGCCGAGCATAGGCTCGGCTCTACGACAACGGCGCGCACGCATCCGGCTCAACCAACGCTCCGGCATGATCGGCCAGCACCACCACCGCATGCAGCAGCCCTTCCTCCACCTGCGGTGGACACTGCGCCTGCGCATCATCCATCTCGCGCGCCGACTGCGCCGCCAGCAACACGCCCCCACACGCAGACACTGCCGCCAGGCAGCGCGTTGCCTCGGCCAGGTCCCGGCTGCGCGCCTCGCTGAGTTGCCGCTCGCGCCACGCCTGGCCGTCGGCCCCGTGGCTGTTTGCGATGCCGTGCAACCGGGCGAAGAACGCCGACGGCGGCGCCTGTTCGTTGGCTTCGGCGAGTGCATCTTCCAACGCTTCGGCGACGGCAGTGGACAGCTGCAGGCCGGGCAGTGCAGCGCCGAGCAGTGCTTGCAGGCGTGGATAGGTGGGGTAGGGCGTATTCATGGCGGCAACCTCACGAGGCAAGGCCACCTGCGAAGCGCAAGGTGGCGGGCGGTGCGGGTTGGCGTGCCGGTCAAAATCAAAGAGAAAAAAAGCCGACGGATCACGAGGATCCCCACGCACCGCCCGCCATGGGCGAGCCGGTGCATTGTCGTGATTGCCGCAACGACGGCAACCCATTCTCTTTGATGTTTGATTCAGGACGCCAATCCCGGCCAGCGCAACGTACGTTGGCACAGCCAACTTCGCGCTTTCACTCGAACAACGACATGAGCAAAGTTGTAAATCACGCCCCGCATGGGAGTGCCAAAGCCGACACGCAACGGCGGCGGCAAGCGCGTATGCTGCGGTACCTGCTCACGACGAAGGAACGTCGAATGTCTATTGATCTCCGCGTGATGGCCACTGCACTGGGCGCCCTGTTCTGCACCACCGCACAGGCCGTGGCACCAGACGCCATCGACCTGCCGACAGCACAGGCACAGGCCCAGTTGCTGGACATGCTGGAGAAGGAATCGCTGTACCGCGACCGGGTGGACTGGCGGGCCATCCGCACGCGCCTGAAGGCGGCGCAGAACGACGCGGCTGAGGTCCGCGCGGTGCTCCGGCAGGCCATCGGTCGCAGTTCCGGCGGGCACGGCGCTTGGATCAGCGCAAAGCAGCTGCAGGCGAAGGCAGAACGCCTGGAGCGCGCCAATGGCGCAGCGACAGCGGCTCCGAAAGCAACGACGGCCCTGGCCGGAGCACCGGACCCGCGCATCGGCTGGGTGGAAATCGAGGGCTACGGTGTCATGCAGGGCCCGACGGCGCACCAGCAGATGAAGGAGCGTGCCAAGCGCTGGCAGGCGATCATCGCTGACCAGGACAACGGCAGCCGCTGCGGCTGGATTGTCGATCTGCGCGACAACACCGGTGGCAACATGTGGCCGATGCTGCTGGGCGTGGCGCCGTTGTTGCTCGTCACGCCCAGCGCCGACGAGAACGTGGGTTCCTTCGCTGCCGCAGAGGGTCCGTCGCTCTGGCAGCTGACCTCGTCCAGCGTGCGTCTTGGCGATCGCGTGCGGATCGATCTTGGTGGGCCCGGCTATCTGCTCAAACATCCGGGCGCGCCGGTCGCCGTGCTGACCGGCCCGCGCACTGCCAGCTCCGGAGAGGCCACCGTACTTTCCTTCCGCGGCCGGCCGCAGACGCGCAGTTTCGGCCAGCCCACCTCGGGGCTGTCCACCGCCAACGTGATGCGGCCGCTGGCTGATGGCAGCGCGCTGCTGCTGACCATCAGCGTGATGCGGGACCGCAATGATCGTGGTGATGGCTTGAAGATCGAGCCCGACCAGCGCGTCGAGGGGGACGCCGCCACCGTGGCCGCCGCCCAAGCCTGGCTGCTGGCCCAGCCCGCCTGCCAAGGCACCCGGTCATGATCCTGATCGGCCAACAGGAACGGGTGCTGATCGTCGGCCCCACCGAAGCCCACCACTGCCTGCGCTGCCAGACGGAAACCGAGTTCGCCCCGCAGCTGCGCTACAGGATGGCGCGCATCGACCTGCTGTTCGGCTTCACCTACCAGCGCCGCTACGAGCTGGCCTGCACCCGCTGCGAGCACGGCTGGGTGCTGGATACCGAGACCATGGACCAGCAGCTGGGTGGGGTGCCGATCCCGTGGCGGCACCGCTTCGGCCTGCCGTTGATGCTGGTGGTGGTGGCGGGGCTGGCGGTGGCCGGATGGATGTGGCGGCACGGATACATCGGCCGCTGATGGAGATGACACGGTTGCTTATATCCCAAATTGGGACTAGGATATCCGAATGAAAGTGGTTGCTTTGGCGACGCTGAAACGATTCTGGGAACGTCACCCTGATTCGGAAGCAGCGCTGAGGTCCTGGTATGACGAAGTGAGGCACGCCGTCTGGGACACACCGCATGACGTACGCCAACGTTACGCAAGCGCAAGTTTCGTGGCCAATAGTCGTGTGGTGTTCAACATAAAGGGCAACAGCTACCGGCTCATCGTCGCTGTGGGTTACAGGTTTCAAGTGGTCTACATCAAGTTCATTGGCACCCACGCCGAGTACGACCGGATCGATGCCGACACTGTGGAGCTTCTATGAACATCCATCCCATCCGTACGGAAAGCGACTACGAAAACGCGCTGCGCGAGATTTCGTTCTATGTCGACAACGAGCCGGAGCTGGGCAGCGAGGATGGCGATCGATTTGAAATTCTCGTAACGCTGGTTGAAGCCTACGAAGCGAAGCACTACCCGATCGAGCCGCCAGATCCTATCGATGCAATCCGCTTCCGCATGGAGCAGGGCGGTCTGACCGTGAAGGATCTGGTGCCCTCCATCGGCCAGCTCAACCGTGTCTATGAAGTGTTGAATCGCAAGCGCGGTCTGACTCTTGAAATGATCCGGAAGCTTCACCGCAACCTGGGCATTCCCGCAGAAAGTCTCATCGGCCGCTGAAGCCCCTACCGATACGCTGCCGTGCCTCACTCCCGGCCTGTTAAAGTTGCAGCCTGCAACCACGTACCGGAACCGACCATGGACCACGACACCCCGTTCGAACCCCTCAACGACCTCGAGGTGCGCCTGCTGCAGGCCCAGGACGGTACGCTGACCGCAGCGCAGTTCCTCGACGGCCTGCTGACTTCGACGGCGTTCGTGCTGCTGGACAAGGCCATTGGTGAGGATGGCGCCTGGGACGAAAGCATCTCGCCGCTGGTGCTGACCAGCGAGAGCGGCGAGCCGATGTTCGCGGTGTTCACTGCCCCCGAGCGCGCGGGCCTGTGGCACGAGCAGCTGCCGCAGTTTGCGCATGCCATGCCGATCGCGGTGCACGCGCTGCTGGCCGGTATCGGCGACGGCGTCGGCCTGGTCCTGAACCCGGGCCTGGACGTGGGCATGGAGATGATTCCCGATGCCGTGGCCCAGCTGAAGCAGCGTGCGGCGGCGATTACCCGCGGCATGGCGCACTGAATCCAGCGATTGCGTGGTTGCCGGCCAACGGCCGGCACTACCCGTGGTGCAGGACGGCTGCGATGGCTTGCAAGCGCGTCCTGTTCAATGGGGAGGAGCATCGTGGGCAAGCGTTCTAACCGATCGCTGTGGGTCTATGAGATCGGCCTTCTTGTGGGTTTGACTCTGGCAGCTGCGTTCATCACCCGGTTCAATCCGGTGGCTCCGGCTGGGTGGATGGCTGTTCCTCTTGATGCAACCCATCATGTTGGGTGCTCATGCTGTCGACCATTTCTCGCGGAAGCGCCGTCGTTAGACGGGCGATGTGAAGGTGCCGGCCAGCAGCCGGCATCACCAGATGCTTCAGCGGGCAGCGGCGATGGCTTTCACCCGGGCCTTGGCGAGTGCCTCACCGATGGCCGGGCCCTTCAGATGCGTGGTATCCAGGTCCCGCGCCTGCACTGACAGCGCTGCCCGGTGCAGGCGCTTGAGCGTTTCGCCCTGGGGGTAGTCGGCATCCTCGAAGCCGAGCCGGCCGCGCTTGTCGGCTTCGCAGCACAGTGCGATGCGCGCCACGCGCTCCGGCCGGCGCAGCGCATCGCAGCGGCCCAGTAGTTCCAGCACGGTGGCATCGCGTAGTTCGTCGATGCGGTGCACGTTCAAGTGCTCGCGGCACACCGCTTCAGCCAGCTGCTGGTGCTCGGCTGGAATCCTCAACCGCGCACACAGTGCCTTCAACGGCTTGATGCCGCGCTGCTCGTGCATGATGTGGCGCGGCCATTCCTCCGGCGGGGTCAGGCCCTTGCCGAGATCGTGGGTGAGGGCAGCGAAGCCGACCAGGTCATCGCCGGGGGCGAGCTTCGCGGCCATGTCGCTGACCATTTCCTGGTGGATGCCGGTGTCGACTTCCGGGTGGAATTCGGCACGCTGCGGTACGCCGTACAGTGCTTCCAGTTCGGGCAGGATCGGGCCCAGTGCCTGCGCATCGTGCAGCGTGCGCAGGAAGGCGGAGGGCCGTTCACTGACCAGCGCCTTGCGCAGTTCCTGCCAGACGCGTTCCGGCACCAGTGCGTCCAGTTCACCGCTGGCGGCGACCTCGCGCATCAGTGCCATGGTCTCTTCGGCGACGCTGAAGCCCAGTGGTGCAAAACGGGCCATGAAGCGCGCCGCGCGCAGCACGCGCAGCGGATCCTCGACGAAGGCCGGCCCGACATGGCGCAGCACGCGCTGTTCCAGGTCACGGACACCGCCATAGGGATCGACCAGCGTGCCGGTGTCTTCGTCACAGGCAATCGCATTGATGGTGAAGTCGCGGCGCTGCAGGTCTTCTTCCAGCGTCACCGCCGGATCAGCATCGACCACGAAGCCGCGATAGCCGCGGCCGGATTTGCGCTCGGTGCGCGCCAGTGCGTATTCCTCGCCGGTCTTCGGGTGCAGGAACACCGGGAAATCACGGCCGACTGCGGTGTAGCCCTGTGCTTCCATCTGCGCGGGCGTGGCGCCGACCACCACCCAGTCGCGGTCGCCGGCAGGGCGCTGCAGCAGGCGGTCGCGTACGGCGCCGCCGACAAGATAGATCTTCATGGGGGGATGATCGCATGGCCGGCGCAGATGTTCCGGCACGACCGATGCTGAGGCCTCACGGCAGGCCGCGCCACTCCGGCACGAACAGGCCGGCCAGGAACCATAGGCAGTAGACGATCCACAGGCAGAGGACGTACAGCTTGATCTGGGCTTCGTCCCACAGGCTGCCCCAGCTGTCGACGAAGGCCAGCGACTTCCAGCCTTCCATCCAGGCCGCGCCACCCCAGCGCAGTACCCAGGTGGCGAACAGGCTCCAGGCGGCGAATATCCCGATCCAGGCCAACAGGCTCATTGCGTTCCCCTCCCCGGGAAATGGCTACCAGGTCGTGCCAGCCAGAAGCCGGCACGACCGCAGTGCGATCAATCGCCACCTTGCTCAGCGTCGGCCGCGCAGCTGAATTTCTTGCGCTTGTCCACCAGGCGGCCCATCAGGCGGTCGCTCAGCGGCAGCGCATCACCATTGAGGCGCCAGTCGTAGATCACGCTGAAGGCCAGCACGCGGGCGACGTACTCGCGGGTTTCCTTGTAGCTGATGGTCTCGATCCACAGGTCCGGATCGAAGCCCGGGCGCTGGCCCTGCCAGCGTGCGGTCGGGGTCGGGCCGGCGTTGTAGGCGGCGATGGTCACGTACGGCAGACCGTCGTACTTGTTCATCAGCTGGCGCAGGTAGGCGGTGCCGATGGCAATGTTGGTGTCCGGGTCGTACAGGCTGTCGGCGCCGCCGTAGCCGGTCAGGCCGATCGACTTGGCCACGCTGGCACCGGTGGCCGGCAGCACCTGCATCAGGCCCATGGCATTGGCAGGCGAGCGCGCACGGGGAGTGAAGGTACTCTCGGCGCGGATCTCCGCGGCCACCCAGGCCGGGTCGATCGCGTTGCGTGCCGATTCGCGGCGGATGGTGGCGTCGTGATGCAGCGGGAAGCGCAGGTCGTACAGGCGCTGTTCCTGCGGCTGCTTGCCGAGCGCGAACACGGCGCGGTCGAACCAGCCATTGTCCTGCGCCACGCGCACGGCGAGGCGGCGCTGGGTGTCATCGAAGCGCGACAGCGCGCTGTTCCATTCGGCCACGGCCCAGCCAGCGCGGTCGATCTGGTACAGCGCCATCGCGCGCTGGATGGCCGGGTCGCGCGCGATCACCGCCTGTGCCTGTGCGCTGTCGTTCGGCTTCCACGGGCACAGGGTGTAGCCCTGCTGCAGCTTGTCGGCGGCGAGGAAGCCGTGGAAGGTCGGCGCGCGCGCGGCCTCGCGGAACAGCGGCTGCGCCTGCTGGGCCTGGCCGGTCTTCTCCAGCATGCGGCCTTCGAAGTAGCGCCAGCGCGGGTCGCTGCGCTGCTTGCTGCCCATCTTGCGAATGGCGGTCAGCGCCGCCGGCCAGTCGCCGCGCGACATCGCTTCGCGCACGCGCCACTCGTGCAGGCGTTCGTCATAGGCCGACTCCGGCACCGCGTTGAGGCGGCGTGCCGAATCGGGCAGATAGGAGGCCACTGTCCACAGCGCGATCTGGTACAGCACCTGGCCCTGCTGGTCGGCACTCAGGCCGAGCGTCTGGGCGTACTGCGGCAGCTGCTGCTCGGTGGCGCCGGGGTCGGCCTTGGCCAGCTTGGCCAGGCCATCGGTGGCGATGCGCCGGCTGCGCTCGTTGCGTGGCCAGTTCAGGGCGCTGGCATTGGGCTTGTCGACAAAGGCGGCGTAATTGTTCGCCAGCGCCAGGTCGGCGGCGGGCAGGCCGCGTGCGGCGCTGCGCATCACCGCCGGTTGCTGGGCATCGGCGGCGGCATCGATGCGTTCCCAGCGCAGGGCGTCGCTCAGGCCACCCTGTGCCTGCAGCACGGCAAAAACGGCATCACAGCCGTCCGGCAGCGACTTGCCGTTCTTGCGCCACAGATCCTGCGCTTCACTGATCCACTGCGGATCGACCTTGCCCGTCACCTGGCGCGCGGTCAGCTGCGCACAGCGCAGGCCGGTGTTTTCGGTGGGCGCCCAGTTGGCCAGCAGGGTCGGCCAGTCCTGGCGGCGTGCGAGCGAGGGCAGCCACACGCTGCGGAAGGTGGTGGCCACGGCCTGGCCGTCGTAGCGCTTGAGGAAGGCCTGCGCCTGCGCGGTATCGACGGTATCGATGTTGCGGCGCAGGTTGGCGTACTCCAGCCAGCCATAGGCCGGGTGACGGCTGAGCGCAGCGGCCTGGCCAGGATCGAACTGGCCGCGTTCGGCGGCTGCGATCGCGGCTTTCAGCTGCGCGTTCTGGGCATCGAGGGACTGGGCATTGGCGCAGCCGATCAGCAGCGTGGTGGCCAAGGGCAGCAGGGACAGGGCGGTCGAAGTGCGTCGGGTCATGGCGGGCAGCATAGCGGGCAATGGCTGAATTCAGTTTCGCATTGCGTGCACGCCGGGCGTCGGCAACGACAGCTGAATGAATCCGCGCAGGCCCTGCCGCACGGGGTTGCAGGCGTCGTAACGTCGGCCTTGGGCGAACGGCCCGGCTGCAGGGAGCGGCACATGGCGTTCAGTAGCGCAGGAAGAAGCGGCCCGCTGGCGGACATCAATGTCACGCCACTGGTGGATGTGATGCTGGTGCTGTTGATCATCTTCATTGTGACCGCGCCCATCGTGGCCCGGCCGATTGCGGTGCAGTTGCCGCAGGCCACCGATCGGGTGGTCGACCGTCCCGAACCGCCGCCTCCGATCGAGCTGCGCCTGGATGCCTCGAACCAGCTGAGCTGGGATGGCCAGCCGATGGTCATCGACGATCTGCAGGCGCGCCTGCAGGCGCAGGTGGACGAAAATGTCGGCAACCTGCCGGAGCTGCGCATCGCCACCGATCCGTCGGCCGAGTACGAAGGCATGGCGAGGATTCTGGCCGCGGCCGAGGCGACCGGTATGGAGCGGATTGCCTTCGTGCGATAGAGCGTTGCCTCACTGCCGCTCATGCGGTGATTGCTGCATGAGCGGCGCTTGCCCTGCTGACAGTGTCGCGTCCAGGATCCGCAGAAAAGCCATCTCAATCTGCGCCGGAACCGGGGTCGGATGTGCTCGCCACCTTCCGATCTCAGGGTCATGTTCAACGTCGAAAGCGGTCAACTCGGCTCTCTCGAAATCCACCACAACCGTCAACCCCTCTCCTGAGGCCGAGGCCGCATCGCTGGGAGAGAGGCAGTTGTTGCACTCGATCACGCCGCCTGCCCTCGATTCACCTGCCAGAGGAAGAAGCAGCGTGATCACCATCATGACGCTCGGCACGGCAGTTAGTGCTTTCATGATCGATCCTCTCGCGAATGGCTGGAGATGCGAGTCTGCACCGGGTCGATCAACCGGGCCTTCTGAATGAAGGAATTTCAAACTATTCCTGAAATGGTTCGGCAAAGGCACTTTCATGCGCGCGGCAGTTTCCGGCGCGCGCTGTCGCGGCCAGCATCAAAGCGAAGGCGGAGGAACATTACCGTCCGGTTCTAAACGGCACTCATCTGACGTAAATGTCATGCAATTGCGTCAATTTCGCGTGAAAGAGTGTCGATCGTCACGCCGTGATTTTTACCGCTTGTTTACAAAGGAGACGCTGCCGCCATGCAGGGGGGGTGCGGCAGCCCATGTCCCGACATTCCTTTGGAGAGAGAGCGAATGAATCACCTGCACCACCGCCCTTTGGCGGTTGCCGTCGCGCTGTGCGTGATGACCCTGGCACCGTTGGGTGCCGCTGCACAATCCACCACCAACCTGGATGCGGTGGAAGTCACCGGTACCCGCATCAAGCGCGCTGAGGTGGAGGGCCAGGTCCCGATCCAGACCCTGACCCGTGGCGACATCGAACGCACCGGCCTGACCTCGATCGGCGAAGTGCTGCAGCAGCTCACCGGTTCCGGCTCTGCGCTCAACGCCAAGTTCAACTCGTCCGGCAACTTCGGTTTCCCGCCCGATGGCAGTGGCGTGGGTGCCGGCTCGGCGCAGGTCGATCTGCGCCACCTCGGTGCCAAGCGCGTGCTGGTGCTGGTTGACGGCATCCGCTGGGTCAACGAGTCGTCCGCATCGGGCGTCGGTGCGGCCACCGACCTCAACACCATTCCGCTGGCCATCGTCGAACGCATCGAGGTGCTGGAAGACGGCGCGTCGTCGCTGTACGGCTCCGATGCCATCGCCGGCGTGGTCAACATCATCACCCGCCGCGACTTCGATGGCGGGCAGGTGACCCTGAACTATGGTGAGTACAGCAAGGGCGACGGCACCCAGAAGGGCGTGGACCTGGCGTGGGGCAAGAGCGGTGATCGCTTCAGCCTGTTCCTGGGCGCCAGCTGGACCAAGCAGGACCCGGTATTCGCCAAGGATCGCGAGCAGTCGCGCTTCCCGATTCCGGGCACCGGCCTGGCCTTCGGCAGCGGCGGCATTCCACAGGGCCGCTTCGCCTTCGTCGACCCCAACACCGGTGCAGAGCAGGACATCGTGCCCAACAGTGGCGTGCCCAACCCGCGCTACGACGGCAGCGCCGGCTGCAACCGCAGCGATGACTACCACTGCTTCACCAGCGCCGACCGCTTCAACTTCGCCGAATACAACATGGTGCTCACGCCGTCCGAGCGCAAGGGCCTGTTCGGCCAGTTCCGCTTTGACATCACCGACAACGTGCAGTGGTACATCAAGGCACTGGGCAACCGCCGCGAGTCGACCAACCAGGCCGGCCCCGAGCCGCTGTTCTTCGGCCCCGATGGCGCCACCGGCAATCCGTTGGCCGACAACATCGTGGTCTCGCGCCTGAATCCGTACAACCCGTTCGGCTTCGATCTCGTCTCCGGCGACAACATGAGCCTGATCGGCCGCCGCCCGGTGGAAGGCGGTGCGCGCGTGTTCAAGCAGGAAGTCAACACCACCTACGTGGCCACCGGCCTGGTCGGCAACTTCCAGGCCGCCGACCGCAGCTGGTACTGGGACGTCAACGGCATGTACAGCAAGAACAAGGCCGAACAGACCAACTACGGCAGCTACAACATCTACAACGTCAACATGGCCCTGGGTGACCCGGCGGTGTGCGCGGCAACCCCGGGCTGCGTGCCGTTGAACATCTTCGGTGGCGTCGGTTCGATCACCCCGGACATGCTGAAGTGGATCCAGCCGGTGGTGCGCGACCGCAGCCAGAACGAGCTGAGCCTGTTCACCGCCAACCTGTCCAGCGACCTGTTTACCCTGCCGGCGGGTCCGGTATCGTTCGCCAGCGGTTACGAGTACCGCAAGTACAAGGGCTGGTACCAGCCGGATCCGCTGACCGTGATCGGCCACTACAACGGCGTACCGTCGCAGCCGACCTCCGGTTCCTACGACGTCAACGAGGCCTACCTGGAGCTGAGCGTTCCGATCTTCGCCGACTCGCCGCTGGGCAAGAAGCTGGACCTGAGCCTGGCCGGCCGCTATTCGGACTACTCCACCTTCGGTGGCGAGTTCACGCCCAAGTACGGCCTGCGCTGGCAGGTGACCGATGACTTCGTGCTGCGTACCACGTACGCCGAGGGTTTCCGCGCACCGTCCATCGGCGAACTGTACGGCTCGGCCGCACGTGCCGACCTGCAGCTGTTCGATCCATGCTCGGTGGGCCTGGGCGGTACGCCGCCACGTGGCAGTGCCGCCAATTGTGCCGCGCTGGGCGTGCCGGCCGGCTTCCAGCAGGCCAACTCGCAGATCTCGGTGACCACCGGCGGCAATCGTGATCTGGAACCGGAGCGTTCGCGCAGCTTCAGCACTGGCTTCGTGTGGAGCCCGTGGTTCGGCAACAACGCGTCGTGGTCGGAGCGCTTCGATGTGGAGGTGACCTTCTACCGCCACGCCATCGATGGTGCGATCCAGGCCATCAACGCGCAGACCCAGCTGGACCTGTGCGTGGACACGCTCGACCCGGTGTACTGCGATGGCATCACCCGCGCCAGCACGGGTGCGGTGAGCAGCTTCAACAACCGCCTGACCAATCTGGGCTCGATCAAGACCGACGGCTGGGACGTGGACCTGTTCTGGACGTTGCCGCAGACCTCCTTCGGCCAGTTCAAGCTGGCCTGGAAGAACACGTTCGTCGGTCGTTACGAAGCCACCGGCGCGGCCGGGCAGAAGCAGCCGCAGAAGCCGGGCGTGGAAGTGGCCGACAGCTCCATCCCGGAGTGGACCAGCAACGCCAGCATCGCCTGGACAATGGACCGCTGGAGTGCGAACTGGACGGTGCGGCACATCTCCGAGCTGACCGAGAACTGCGGCGATGCCGTGGCATTCCCGGTGTGCAGCAACCAGGCCGACGGCACCAACACGCTCTCGGCCACCACCTTCCACGACATGCAGGTGGGCTACAAGATCGACTGGATGAAGGGGCTGCAGCTGACCGCGGGCCTGAACAATGTGTTCGACAAGGATCCGCCGATCTGCCTGTCGTGCTCGTTGAACGGGTATGACGCCTCGACCTACGACATCCCGCGTGGCCGTTACTGGTACCTGCGCGCGGACCTGCGGTTCTGATGTGAGGGGGGCAGCGCCGGTCAGTTCCGGCGCTGCCTTGCGGATGTAGCGCCGAGCCCGCGCTCGGCTGATTCTCTGAGCCGGGCATGGGATCGGCGCTACAGGTGCGGGGTGGTCGTACCCCGCGTCTGGTCAGAATGCCCAGGTGAACGTCAGCGAGCCATTGCGGCCATCGCCGTAGGCACCGTAACCGGTGATCTGCGAGTAGTACTTCTTGTCCAGCAGGTTGTTGAGGTTGGCCTGCACGCTGAACTCCGGCGAGATGCGGTAGCGCACGAAGGCACTGACCAGTGCGTAACCTTCCTGCTCGAAGCGGCCGACGACCGGCGCGGCGTAATAGATGCGGTTCTGCCAGTTGGCACCGCCGCCGACGGTCAACGCCTGCAGCGACTGCGGGGTGTAGCTGGTGAACAGCTTCAGTGCGGTCTGCGGCAGGTTGGTGTTGATGTCGGCGCCGTTGATGTCCTTGGCCACGTAGCGCGATGCGCCGAAGGTCGCGTTCCAGCCGGGTGCCAGTTCGCCGTTCACTTCGAACTCGAAGCCACGGCTGACGGTGCCGCGTGCAGCGATGGAGGCGAACTCACCTGGGCGGCCGATGATCGGCTCGCTGGTGATCTGGGCGACGTTGTCCTGCTCGATGCGGAACACCGCCAGCGAGGCGTTCAGCCGGTTGTCGAACCAGGCACCCTTGACGCCCACCTCGTAGCTCTTGCCGTCGACCGGGTCGAGATAACGGTCGTTGCGGTCGCGGGCGGTCTGCGGCTGGAAGATCTCGGTGTAGCTGGCGTACGCGGAGTAGGTATCGTTGATGTCATACACTAGGCCGGCGTACGGGGTGGTCACCTTGTGTTCGCGGTCGTCGTTCTCGCCTTCGCTCTTCCAGTTGGTGTAGCGCGCACCGAGGATCAGCTTCAGCGGATCAGCCAGCGACAGACGGGTGGCGGCATAGCCGGCCTTCTGGGTGATGGTGCCCTGGCTGGCCAGCGCCAGCGGGTTCCAGTTCGGCTGGGCGATGTTGCCGGTCCAGTCGAGATAGGAGCTGAAGGGATTCCAGCCGGTGCCGGGGCCACCCATCTGGAAGTCACCGTAGTTGGCGAATTCGCGTTTGTTGTAGCTCAGGCCGGCCATGAACTGGTGCTCGCGGCCGAACAGCTGGAACGGGCCGTCGATGTAGCCATCGATGCCATCGACCTTGCGCTCGGTGTTGTAGAAGCCGGCCATCGGCGTGACGCCGGTGCCGGTGGCCTTGTCGAACGCGGTGTAGGACGGATAGAACAGCTTGTCGTCGGCGTTGGTGCGGTCGTGGGTGGCGCCGATCCTGAACTTCCAGCCGTTGCTGAAGGCGTGCTGCAGGGTGGCGAACGCACGCTTGCTGGTAGTGTCCCAGTAGGTCCAGTCCGGCGACGGATTGAACGAGGTCGGGTAGTTGGTCGGGCTGCCATCGGCGTACCACATCGGGAAGCCGCCCCAGGTCGCACCATTGGCGCGCTTCTGCTGGTAGTCGTAGCCCACGCTCAGCTGGGTGTCCGGGGTCAGGTCGGCATCGATGACGGCGTAGCCCAGCGTCTTGCGCTGGTTGTAGCGGTCCATCTGGCCATCGGTATCCAGATAGCTGCCGATCACGCGCCCGCGCACGGTGCCGCTGGCATTGAGCGCGCTGCCCACATCCACGGTGGTGCGGGTGCGGCCCCAGCTGCCCACGTTCACCGACACGCTGCCGGCCAGTTCGGCGCTGTCGGCGTGCTTGCGGATCAGGTTCACCGAGGCGGACGGATTGCCGGCACCACTGAGCAGGCCGGTGGCACCACGCACCACTTCCACGCGGTCGTACAGCGCCAGATCCAGGCCGGAATCACCGTAGCTCCAGTTCTGCACCATCTGCGTCGGCAGGCCGTCGAACTGGTAGGCATCGATGTAGAATCCGCGCGCGTAGAACTCGGTGCGCTCGCTGTCGGACTGGGTGCTGGTCACGCCGGTGGTGTTGGCCAGCACGTCGATGATGTCGTCCAGGTTCTGATCTTCGATGCGCTGGTGGCTGATGATGCTGATCGACTGAGGGATCTCGCGCGGCGCCAGGTCGAAGCGGGTGCCGGCCGAGGTGCGGCGCACCGAATAGCCTTCGGCGCGTTCGCCCTTGACCACCACCTTGTCGAGGGTGGTCGGATCGGCGGCGGTGTCGGCGAAGGCGGCCGGGGCCACGGCGCAGAGAACGGCGAGCACGGCAACGGACAGCCGTTGCGGCTGCGGGGTACGGAAGGCGGAACGGTTCATGGGGGTCCTGGACGAGCACGCGCGCTCGGCCAGCATCCAGAAGGCGAGGCGCTACGGGTGGGAAACGGGCGGGCAGGCCGTCCTGGCACCACCGGAAACGAAAGAAATGGTAATACGAACTATTCCTATTTACAAATCATGAACGAGGGAGGCGCTCACGCAGGACTCGACGCAGCATATGGTGTTCAGCGCAGCAGCGGCAGTGGATCGCGCGCGCCGTCGGCGCCGTAGATGCCCCAGTGCAGGTGCGGCGGCGTGCCCTTGGCATTGCCGCTGTCGCCGACGTGGCCAAGCAGGTCGCCGGCCTGGACCACCTGGCCGCGCGACAGACCCTCGGCCCAGCCCTCCAGATGCGCGTAGTAGTAGCGTTCGCGCCCGGGCCCGATCACCCACACCTGGCGGCCACCGAGGCCGCGGTCGCTGACATCCACGACGACGCCGGCGGTGGCACTGCGCACCGGGGTACCGCGCCTGGCGAAGATGTCGATGCCGGCGTGGGAGCGGTCACGGCCGCGTGGGGCGCCGAAGGTATCGGCGATCTGGCGGGGCCGCACACCTTCCACCGGCACCGGAAGCTCGGTGGCCGGAGGCATCCGCGAGAGTGCCCACAGCAGTTTCGGTGCAGCGGCCCATGGGCTGTTCCACAGTGCCATGGCGGCAACGATCGCGATGACCAGCCACAGGCCGCGCAGCAGCCAGCGGCGCAGGCGACGGGCGGGGGAGGGCGATGTGTTCATGGTCTCCGACTGTAGCGCCGAGCCATGCTCGGCGGCTGTTGCTTTGCGGTCAAAGCGCAGTCGAGCATGGCTCCGCGCTACAGAACCGGGTCCAGTGGCACTTCGAAACTGCGCTTCAACGTTCCCAGTGCAACCGAGGTGCGGAAGCGCTCGATGTTGTCATCGCCACCGAACAGCCGCTCGGTGATCGCCTCGTACTCTTCCATCGACGCGGCCGACACCAGCAGAAGGAAATCGCCGTCGCCGGTGATCGAGTAGCACTGCTGCACCGCCGGGTCGTCCTGCACGCGGCGCTTGAACGGCGCCACGCGTTCGCGCTGCTCGCTGACCACGCGCACCTCGACGATGATGGTCAGCGGTCGCCCGACCTTGGCTGCGGCGACTACCGCGACGTTGGCCGCGATCACACCGCTGTCCTGCAGGCGTTTGATGCGGCGCTGCACGGCTGGGGTGGACAGGTGCACGGCCTCGGCGATCTCGCGCTGCGGCAGGGTGTTGTCCCGCTGCAGCAGGCCGAGGATGGCGCGGTCGAAGCTGTCGAGCACGGGGGCGGTAGCCATGGTGAGCAGAAGTTGCACGAACGGGCTGTCAATTGAGCCAAGTGCTCGGCGCGGGCGCAATAGACTTTGCCCATGCAGACCTCACGACTCGCGCCGATGTTGCCGGCGCTGGCGGTGCTTGGCTCGGTCACCTCGCTGGCCATCGGCACCTCCTACGCAAAACACCTGTTCCCGCTGATCGGCGCCCAGGGCACCAGCGCGCTGCGCGTGGGCTTCTCGGCGCTGTTGCTGCTGCTGTTCTGGCGGCCGTGGCGCTGGAAGACCGGCCGCGCGGATGCGATCACCCTCCTGCGCTACGGGCTCACCCTGGGCCTGATGAACCTGCTGTTCTACATGGCCCTGCGCACGATTCCCTTCGGCATCGCGGTGGCCATCGAGTTCACCGGGCCGCTGACGGTGGCGATGCTGTCATCACGGCGACCGATCGACTTCGTCTGGGTGGGCTGCGCAGTGGTGGGGTTGTTGCTGCTGCTGCCGCTGGGCGGCGGCCCGGCGCTGGATCCGGCCGGCGTGCTGTATGCGATGGGCGCAGCGGCGTGTTGGGGGCTTTACATCGTGTTCGGCAAGCGTGCCGGACACCTGCACGCCGGGCATTCGGTGTCGCTGGGGCTGCTGGCGGCTTCGCTGGTGGTGGTGCCGGTGGGCGTGGTGCATGCCGGCACCGCGCTGCTCGATCCAGAGATCCTGGCCGCCGGCCTGCTGGTGGCGCTGGTCTCCAGCGCGATCCCGATGTCGCTGGAGATGATGGCGCTCAAGCGCCTGCCAAAGGAGACCTTCGGCATCCTGATCAGCATGGAGCCGGCGGTGGCCGCGCTGTGGGCGATGCTGCTGCTGCACGAACACCTGCACGGGCTGCAGTGGCTGGCGATCGGCTGCACGGTGCTGGCTTCGGTGGGCAGCACGATGACCGCGCGGCGATTGAAGGTGCCGGTGGTCCAGGCCGGGTAGCGGCAGAGAGCGTGCGGACCAACGGTCCGCACCCACCAGAGCGGCGGGGGGGGGGGGGGGGGGGG
>NZ_JBHHMJ010000058.1:0-6881 GCF_042136455.1 Stenotrophomonas sp. 3diitr2024 | reverse complement strand
GGTGCGGCTGGGCAGGACACGCCGTAAACCCATCCATGGGGGCTCGATGGCGCCATCCATGGCGCCAACGGTCCTGCCCAGCCACACCGCCCCGCCTCCGACAGATTCCGGCGGCTGTTGGGTATGAATCTCCATCGAAATCAAACATTTCGAAAATTGAACGAAAAGCATCCACGCATGGCGTGGATCTACGGCAGGTCGCGAGAATCTGTCGAAGGCGGGGTGGGTCCGGTTGAGGAGACGCGAGCCGCATGGGCCCGAGGCATGCCTCGGGCGGGTTGGGCAGGACACCCAACCCCGGTCTTGCCGTGTGCGCAGGACAGCGCACACGAGCAGGCGGCGACCGAGCTACATGGACGTACTTGCAGCGTCCCTCTCAGCCGGACCCGCCCCGCCAACCCACGGAAAGCCAGCTTTTGAGGTTGACGTTGCTCCGGCTTGCAGCGGGTGCAGGGCTGCAAAGCCCTGCAACAAAACCCTCCTTGACCGTAGCCCGTCCGCCACGGAGAATTCCGCGACTAATTCTCATTTGCTGTTGCGCAGGATGCGGGCGGCAGCCTCCCGGGCCCCTCTCCTTCGATGTTCAAGAACGTCCTGTTCCAACTGCATTGGCTGCTGGGCATTACCGCCGGTGCCGTCCTGGCCGTGATGGGCCTCAGCGGCGCCGTGCTGTCCTTCGAGGACGAGCTGCTGCGCGCCGCCAATCCCGGCTTTGCCGAGATCGCCGAGCACCATGCCGACGGACAGCCTCCCCTTGCACTCAGTGAACTGGTACCGCTGCTCCAGGCCGGCAGCGAGCGCCCCCTGCAACGCCTGCGTATCGATGCCACCGGACAGCGGCCGTCGGTCGCGCGCTTTGCCGGCGGCAAGGACCACTGGGTGTACTTCGACCCGTACAGCGGTGAGCGCTTCAGCGCCCTGCGCGGCCAGGCGTTCTTCGACTTCGTCGAGGACCTGCATCGCCACCTTGCCGCGGGCGAACGCGGCAAGTGGATCACCGGCAGCTGTGCCATCGCCCTGCTGTTCTTCACCCTGTCCGGACTCTACCTGCGCTGGCCACGACGCTGGTGGCACTGGCGCAGCTGGCTGGCAGTGGAGTGGAAACGCAGCGGGCGCGGCTTCCTGTGGAGCCTGCACTCGGTCGTCGGCACCTGGGTGCTGCTGATCTACCTGATGAGTGCGCTGACCGGCCTGTGGTGGTCGTTCGACGGGTATCGCAGCGCGGCCAGCACGCTGCTGGGCGTCCCACCGGCGGCCAAGCACCAGGTTGCCACCGATGCATCGCTGGACCTGCACCGCATTGAAGCCACGCTGTACGCGCTGCCGGGCGTGCGCGCCGGCTTCATTGACCTGCGCCTGCCGGAGAAGCCCGGGCAGGCGCTGAACGTGCGGGTGATGGCCGGTGATCCGTCGCAGCGCGGCGGCCACCATGATCGTGCGCATGACCTGCTGCAGCTCGATCCGGCCAGCGGTGCGGTTCTCGATGCCCGCCCGTACGCACGCCAGGGCGCGGGCGGACAGCTGGCCACCAGCGTGTTCGCGCTGCATTCGGGCAGCTACTTCGGTGTACCCGGGCGCGTGGTGGTGATGCTCAGCAGCCTGGGCATGAGCCTGTTCTTCATCACCGGCTGGATGCTGTACCTGGACCGCCGCCGCAGCCAGCGTGCCGCGCGCGGGCTGCGCCAGGCGCTACCGATGCGGGCCAGCGACGCCGGCAACGCAGCGTGGCTGGTGGTGCATGCCAGCCAGAGCGGACTGGGCGAACAGCTGGCGTGGCGCGCGGCGGCCCAGCTGCAGGCGGCCGGCCATGCGGTGCAGGTGCTGCCGCTGGCGCGCATCGATGCCGCGCTCCTGCTGCGTGCATCGAGCGCGCTGTTCGTGCTGAGCACCTTCGGCGACGGCGAGCCGCCCGACGCCGCACGGCGCGCAGCGCGGCAGTTGCTTGCACAAGCGCTGGACCTTTCGGGCCTGCAGTTCGGCCTGCTCGCGCTGGGTGACCGCCAGTACCCGCACTACTGCGGCTTCGGCCGCCGGGTCGATGGCTGGTTGATCGGAAACGGCGCGCGTGCACTGTTCGAGCGCGTCGACGTCGATGCCGCCTCGGTCCCCGCGCTGCGCCGGTGGCAGCAGGAGCTGGGTGCGCTCACCGGCATCGTCACCGATGACAGCGTGCTGCCTGCGGCTACGCAGATGCATGAGTGGCGCCTGCTCGGCCGCGACCGCCTCAACCCTGGCAGCGTCGGCGGAGCGATCTGGCGTATCCGTCTTGCCGCACCGGCCGACGTGCAGTGGCAGGCGGGTGACATCCTGCACATCGCGCCCCGCCACAATGCGCAGCATGCCGGTGCCGTGTTGAAGGCGCATGGGCTGGATCCGCTGCAGCCCTTGCTGGTCGATGGCCATCCGCGCACGCTGCTGGCGCTGGCCAGCGAACGCGAGCTGCCCGAGGCCGATGCCGCGCTGGCAGTGCAGGATGCCTGCCTGTGGCTGGCCGGGCTGCCGCTGCTGCCCAGCCGCGAGTATTCGATCGCCTCCTGCACGGATGATGGCGTGGTGGAGCTGGTGGTGCGGCTGGTGCATGACGCCTCCGGTCGAGCCGGGCTGGGCTCGGGCTGGCTGTCGTTGCATGCGCCGATCGGTGCCGGCATCGTCGCCCGCGTGCATCGCAACCCCGGTTTCCATCGTGTCATTGGCGCGCCGATGGTGCTGATCGGCAACGGCACCGGCATCGCCGGCCTGCGCAGCCTGTTGCGCGAAGCCGCCCGTGCAGGCGAACACGGGCACTGGCTGTTGTTCGGCGAGCGCCAGCGTGCACTCGATTTCCTGTTCGCCGACGAGATCGAAGCGTGGCAGGCCGATGGCCATCTCGCGCGGGTGGACCTGGCGTTCTCGCGCGATGGCGACGGCGGTTATGTGCAGGATCGCCTGCAGGCGGCCACCGGAACGCTGCGCGACTGGATGCGGCGCGGTGCGGTGATCCATGTCTGTGGGTCGTTGCAGGGCATGGCCGAAGGCGTGGACCGGGTGCTGCGAACGGCGCTGGGCGATGAAGCGGTGGAAATGCTGCTGGAAAACGGGCGCTACCGCCGCGACGTGTATTGATTCCTGCCGCCGAACGCTGGTGTGAGCCGAGCATGGGCTCGGCTCTACAGTGTTCCTGCAGCCGATGTAGCGCCGAGCCTACGCTCGGCTGACTAGGCCGCGGCGGCGCGCGCCTGCGGCATCGACTGCAACCGGAACGCGCCCACCGCGTCGGTCAGGGCACGCACCTGGACCTGCATCTGCGCCGTGGAGGCACCGGCCTCTTCCACCAGGCTGGCGTTGCGTTGGGTACTGGCTTCCATCTGCACGATGGTCTGGTTCACCTGTGCGATGCCGGCATGCTGGTCCTGCGACGCACTGCGGATACCCGCCAGCAGCTCGGCCAGCTGCTGCACGCTGCCGACGATCTCGCCCATCGTGGTGCCGGCCTGTTCGGCCTGCTGGTTGCCCTCTCCCACACGCGCCACCGAATCCTCAATCAGGCCCTTGATCTGCTTGGCCGCCTCTGCGCTGCGTTGTGCAAGCAGGCGCACTTCCGCGGCTACCACGGCGAAACTGCGGCCCTGCTCACCGGCACGCGCCGCTTCCACCGCCGCATTCAGCGCGAGGATGTTGGTCTGGAAGGCGATGCCGTCGATCAGCTGGGTAATGTCGCCGATCCGCCGCGATGCCTCGCTGATGCCCTGCATGGTCGCCACCACCTGGCCGACAGCCTCGCCGCCGCGCTGCGCCACTGCAGCCGCACCCTTGACCAGCGCGTCGGCACGGCCTGCGGCATCAGCATTGCGACCGACCGTATCGGTCAGTTCGTGCATGGAAGCGGCGGTCTCTTCCAGGTTGGCGGCCTGCTGCTCGGTGCGCTGAGACAGATCATGATGGCCGGCAACGATCTCGCCAACGCCGGTATCGAGACTGGAGGTGGCGTGCTGGATGCGGGTGACGATGCGGCCCAGCTGCGCGACCGTCGCGTTGGCATCATCGCGCATGCGCGCGAACACGCCCTGCAGCTCACCCTCCATGCGCACGCTGAGGTCACCACGGGCCAGCGCAGCCAGCAATGCCTGCAGGTCGCCGAGGTTGGTTTCAAACGTCGCCAGCAGGCGGTTGATGCTGGTCGACAACGTGCGCACGAAGCCCTGCTTGCCCTCCAGCGCGATGCGACCGTGCAGGTCGCCGTGTGCTGCAGCATCGACCAGGGCAGCGACCTCGGTTTCCAGCAGGGTCTCCAGCGCACGACTGCGCCATTCCACCGCTACGCCGAGGAATTGCCCTTCATCGATGACGGGGTTGGCAATCAGCTGGTAACGCGTGCCGGCATGGCCGATCTCGCGCTCTTCGCGCTGGCGCACGCCGGCCAGGCTGGCCAACGCCGGATGCAGGCGTACCGCGTCGCTGCCCACCAGCGCTTCGTTCCGCAGGTCAAGCAGCTGCAGCAATGCCGGGTTGGCGTAGGCGACCTGCCCTTCCGCATCGATCACCATCAAACCGGTCTGTGCACTGTCCAATGCCTGGCGCACCCGGGTGTTGCCGCGCGCGACGGCACGCTCGGTCTCGATACGCGCGCGCAGGCGCTGCTGCATGTCGACCAGGCGCTGCGCCAGCTGGCCGATCTCGTCGTTGGCGTTGTAGACGCGCAGGGTGGTGTCCAAGCGGTCGTCAGCGATGTCGCTGGCGAAGCGCAGGGTGTCCTGGATCGGCTGGCGCACCGCACGCAGCACCAGGACCAGGCTGGTGATCAGCACGCCGGCCACCAGCAGCAGGGTCAGTGCGAACAGCACGCTCATGGTGCGCGCGCCGGCCTGCTGGCGTGCCTGCGCCCCGGCCAGCGCCGCCACCTGTGCCTGCTGGAATGCGGCCAGCGCAGGCGCTACGCCCGCGGCGGTATCCAGCAGCGACTGCGCTTCCACATCCAGGCCGACGCGGGCCGCGGTATACCCCAGCAATGCGGCCTGATACGCATCCATCCCGGTGCGCAGGGTGACCTGCGCATCCGCGGGCAGGCCCGCCAGCGCGAGATCGAACGGCAGCTTTTCTTCGCTGGCGCGGTCGGCGTGGGTGGAATCACCGTCGAGCAGCAGCAGTGCCTCCTGCCGCCGCATCTTCTGCAGGGACAACGCCAGCGCATCCCGCTGCTGCGCATCCACCTGCCCCTGCAGCGTGTGTGCAGCCTGTTGCAGCTGCGCGGCGAGGCCGGCCTCACCACGGCCCATCTCGTCGACCCGTTCGAACAGGGCGGCAACACCCTGCGAGAACGCGTCTGCAGCTTCGGTCAGCGCCTGCAGGGCCTTGCGCCGGCCGGCATCCATCGGCATCGTGCGCAGCGCCTGCAGATCGTCCTGCAGCGCCTTTTGCGTGGCCAGCAGCTGCGCGCGGTCGGCATCATCGAAACTGCGTGCATACTGGATCTGCAGGCGGCGCGCTTCGGCCACCCGCGTGGCCAGGCGCGCGGCCAGATCACTGCCGCGCTGGTAGCTGGCCTGGCTGCGCGCAGCCTGCGTGCTGGCATGCCCGGTCCAGGCATAGGCGGCGGCAATTGCGACCAGTCCCAGGCCACAGACCCACAAGGTCGCCTTGAGCTTGTTGGCTACGCTCAGCCGATGCGGTTGCAGCCACAGCAGCAGGCCGGAAGACGCCGGGCGCAGCGCCGCAAGCCGCGTGCGCAGGGACCGGAGGTGGGGGACAACGGCCGACATGACAGACTCCAGGCAGAAGGACGCACCTTTATCGGCCGGATTCAAGGCAACTTTAGAACTTTCGTCGTCCTGGCCCAGCGGTGACGGGCGGACGCGGCCTTTGTACCGGGTGCAGGCGACGCTGGCGTGACACGACCAGCGCCCTTGACCTCAACCCCGGTTGGGGGAGCACAGTGGACCTCCCCTCCCGCCCGGTGCCGCCATGACGACGCTCGATGTCCCCCGCTACCTGCAGCGCCTGCAGCTGGATGCCCCGCCACCGCTGACGCTGGCCGGGCTGACCCTGCTGCAGCAGCGTCACAACGCAGTGCTGCCGTTCGAGACCCTCAGCTGCCTGCTGCGCGATGCGGTACCGATCGACCTGGACAGCGTGCAGCGCAAGCTGCTCGACGACCGTCGTGGCGGCTACTGCTTCGAACTCAACGGCGGCCTGCTGGCGCTGCTGCAGGCGCTGGGCTTCGATGCACAGCCATTGAGCGCGCGCGTGCTGCTGGCTGCCCAGGACGGCGAACTGACCGCACGGACCCACCTGCTGCTGCGCGTGCAGGTGGACGGCGATGACTGGCTGGTGGATGCCGGTTTCGGCAGCCTGACCCCGACCGTGCCGCTGCGGCTGCATGATCCGCAACCGCAGGCCACGCCGCACGAACGCTATCTGCTGCAGCGGCTGCCCGGCGAGGGGGATTTCGTGCTGTCCGCCGAATCCGCTGACGGCTGGCGGGCGATGTACCGTTTCGACCTGCACGTGCCGGCACCGATCGACAACGTGGTGGGCAACTGGTACGTGTGCACCCATCCCGACTCCAGCTTCCCTGGCCAGCTGCGCGCGTCGCTGACCGGGCCGGACTGGCGACGCACCATCGGCAGCGGCAACTACACCGAGTACCGCCCCGGCCAGGCACCGGACAAGCGTCCGCTGCAGGATGTTGCCGACGTGCGCGACGTGCTGCAGCAAGGCTTCGGCATGCAGCTGCCGGACGACCCGCGGCTCGATCCGGCGATCAACGACTGGCTGCAGCGCTCACGCGCCGCGACCTTGTAGAGCCGAGCCCATGCTCGGCTGAGCTTGGGCGGCTGGGCCAACAGCAGCCGAGCGTGGGCTCGGCCACGCGCCCGTCGCCTGCGTCGACCGGTCCGAAGCGCCGC
>NZ_JBHHMJ010000031.1:0-11546 GCF_042136455.1 Stenotrophomonas sp. 3diitr2024 | reverse complement strand
GCCGCTGGCCGGCAACCTCGATGAATCACGTCCGTGCAGTTGCCGGCCAGCGGCCGGCACTACCGTGCTGCAGCTGCCAGCTCCCGCGCGATCGCACCCAGCCGTTCCACCGCACCGATGAAGCGCGCATCCAGGCTCTGGCAGCACGACAGCCGCAGGCAGTGGCGATAGCGCGCACCACGCGAATAGACCTGGCCGGGCATGAACACGATGTCCTCCTGCAACGCTCGCTCGAACAGCTCGCGCGTGTCCACGCCCGGCAGTTCCAGCCACAGCAGGAATCCGCCCTGTGGTTCGGTGGCGCGGGTGCCTGCCGGGAAATGCTCGGCTACCAGCTGGCGCAGCCGTCCCACCTGTTCGCGGTACAGGCGGCGCATGCGATGCAGATGGTGCTCGTAGCTGCCTGCTTCCAGATACGCGGCCACCGCATCGCCGAGCAGCTGCGGCTCGCCGCCGGTGGACTGGAACTTCAGCAGCGCGATGCGCTCTGCGAAGCGGCCGCCATCCAGCCAGCCGATGCGGTAATCCGGCGCCAGTGTCTTTGAGAAGCCACCGACCACCATCACCCAGCCATCGCGATCGAAGGCTTTCAGCAAGGGTGCCGGTGGCTCGCAGAACTGCAGCTCGGCGTACACCGCATCCTCGATCAGGGGCAGCTGCCGTGCGTTGACCAGCTCGGCCAAGCGTTGTTTGGCGGCGGTCGGCATGGTGCAGCCGAGTGGGTTGTGCACGGTCGGCATCACCACCAGTGCGGCCAGCGGCGTGTGCTCCAGCAGCGCATCCAGTGCATCTACATCCAGTCCGTGCTGCGGGTGGGTGGGCAACTCGATGGCCTGCAGGCCGAGGTTGGCCAGCAACGGATACAGGTTGAAGTAGGACGGCGCCTCGATGCCCACCGCATCACCGGGCTGGGTGACCGCGCGCAATGCCAGCTGCAGGGCTTCCATCGCACCATGGGTCAGCAGGAGTCGCTCGGCGTGGGTGTGCAGGCCCATGCGCGGACTGCGGCGCACGATCTGCGCCAGCAGCCGCGGTGAACCATTCGGGCGCGCGTAGGTCTCCACCGTCTGTTGGCCATGGCGCAGTACCTGCGCGGTGTGCTTGGCCAACTGCGCGCCGGGGTAGAACTGGCGACCACGCGGGCCGGCGAAGGCCAGGTCGACCACACCCGGCCGGCGCTGCGCTTCCAGCACGCGCGCCATCAGCACCTGCTGCAGCGGTGCGGTGGGTGCCGAGGGCGCATCGCGCAATGATCGTTCCGGCACCGACAGCCGCGGCGCCACCTCGAAGCCGGCCTTGGGCCGCGGAATGACCAGGCCGGCATCTTCCAGCTGGCGATAGGCGGCGATCACCGTGTTGAGGCTGAGCCTGCGCTGCGACGCCATCTGCCGCAGCGAGGGCAGGCGGCTGCCGACCGGAAGGCGACCGCCGTGGATGGCCTCGGCCAGTTCGTCGGAGAGCCGCTGGTAGCGTGGAGGGATCATCGTGGCCTGGTCATCTGTATCCATCGAACATCCCGCCATCTGGTTCTGTACCCATGATGATGGCGAGCCTAGCATGTCGTCGTCGGCCGGGCCTGATCGGGGCGTGGCTGGCGCATTCCAAGCGCACGGCGGGACCGCCGTGCGTCTTTTTTTGTGTGTAGAGCCGAGCACCGATCAGCCCCAGGGCAAATGCCGTCAGCGCATCGGCACCAGCACCGCCTCGCGCCGGTACAGCGCCGGGAACTGCCTGGCCAGGGCCGCCAGCTTCGGTGCGTCGTAGTAGCGGATGTAGGCGGCCTGCGGGTAGTTGGTCATGTAGTTCTGGTGGTAGCTCTCGGCCGGATAGAAGCGCTGGCCGCTGACCAGCTGGGTGACGATCGGTGCGCGGTAGCTGCCGGCCTGGCCGAGCTGGGCGATGTAGGCACGGCTGGCCGCCTGCTGGCGGGCGTCATCACTGAAGATCGCCGAGCGATACTGGCTGCCGTGGTCCGGACCCTGGCGGTTGAGCTGGGTCGGATCGTGCGCGACCGAGAAGAACACCTGCATCAGCTGTCCATAGCTGACCTGGCGCGGGTCGTAGTCAATCTTTACGGCTTCGGCATGGCCGCTCTGGCCACCGCTGACGCGCTCATAGCGCGCATTGGCTGCACTGCCACCGATATAGCCGGACACCACATTGCTCACGCCCTTGACGTGCTGGAACACGCCCTGCACGCCCCAGAAGCAACCGCCGGCAAACACCACGCTGGCGTGGGTGGCGTCATCGCGGAACGCCGCATCACCGGTGGGGGCCGGCAGTGCCTGGATCTGCGCGCTGGCTTCGACCGGCGCCGCAGCCGCACCGTGATCGACCAGCAGCACCCCGGCAATCAATGCCATGGCCACCAGGCCGGCCACACCGGCGGCGATGCCCTGTTCAAAGGAGAGTTTCATCATGTGCTCCCGGTTCAACCGAAGGTGAAGGCATAGGCCTGCACGCCCGCATCGAGGAATTCGATCTCGAAGCGATGCGGACCGACCGTGCCGCGCTGGCGTACCAGCTGGTACAGGCGATGCTCGTCGACCACGCCACTGCCATCGGCGCCGACATCACTACCGGCATCGGCGGCGGGCAGCGCCTTGCCATCCAGCCAGACGCGGAAGCGCACCGGCCTGCCGTCGCGGCTGGGCGCCAGCACCAGGTGCAGGTCGCGCGCATGGAACTGGAAGGCAATGCGGCCACCGGCCTGCTGCAGCTGTGCGGCTTCATCGGTGACGGTCCAGCGCCCCGACAGTCCCCACTGGTTCAGCGCCAGGGTCGTCGGCAAGGAGTAGTCGGACGCGGCATCACTGCGCTGCCCGCCGGGCGAGGCGAACTGTTCGGCGCGGGCGTGGCCCAGATACGTTTCCGGCGAGCGCAGGTTGCCCATGTCGGCCTGCACGGCCACGCCTTTCAGGTCGGCGGCCGCAGGATCGGCAGGCGGCGGCAGGTTGGCCTGCCCGGCTTCGGTCAGCAGGCGACGGATCATCTGTTCCGAACGCGCATAGTTGCCTTCGCCGAACTGGTGGCCGCGGATGTTGCCCTGCGCATCAACGAAGTACTGCGCCGGCCAGTAGCGGTTGTTGAACGCGCGCCAGATCGTGTACTGGTTGTCGAGCGCCACCGGGTACTCGACCTTCAGCTGCTGCACCGCCTTCATCACGTTGCGCGGGTCACGCTCGAAGGCGAACTCCGGCGTGTGCACGCCGATCACCACCAGGCCGTGGTCGCGGTAGCGGCGCTCCCATTCGTGCACGAACGGCATCGCACGCAGGCAGTTGATGCAGGAGTAGGTCCAGAAGTCGACCAGTACCACCTTGCCGCGCAGCTGCTGGGCCGTCAGCGGTGGGCTGTTGAGCCAGCCGGTGGCCCCGTCCAGCGCGGGCAGGGTGCCCTCGACCGGCAGCGGTGCATCGCCAGCGACGTTGGCACCGGCCATCATCATCATCATCGGTGGTGCCGCCGGCTGCGCGCCGGGTACCGCGTCCAGCAGGCCCTGCTCGATACGCGCGGTGCTGACCGTGGATAGACGGGTCAGCAGGCCGGTATCCCAGCCCAGGCCGATTGCCACCACCGCCAGCAAGGCGGCCACGCCCAGCACCTTGCGCAGTGCATCGCCGAGGCCAAGCCGCGCCTGCAGCGCACGGAACACGCGGCCACCCACCCATACCGCCAGCGCCAGCGCAGTGATCGCGCCCAGCGCATACGCCAGCAGCAGCCCACTGGTGCCAGCGCTGGCACCATGCAGGGCGGCACCGGTCAGCACCAGGCCGAGGATCGGACCGGCGCATGGCGCCCACAGCAGGCCGGTGGCGATGCCGATCAGCAGCGAGGTCCACGCGCCGCCGCGCCCAGCGGCATCCGCGGCGTCGGCGCGCGCGCTCAGACGGGCACCCACGCGCTGGAACGGCGCCAGCAGATGGTCGGCCAGTCGTGGCCACAGCAGGGCGACCGCGAACAGTGCCATCAGCAGCAGGGCGATCCAGCGCCCGACCTGGTTGGCCTGTGCCACCCATTGGCTGCCCACTGCGGCCAGGCTGGCAACCACGGTGAAGGTGAGCGCCATGCCCAGCAGCAATGGCAGCGTGCTGCGCAGGAACGGACGATCGGCACGCGCGAACACGAACGGAAGCACCGGCAGGATGCAGGGACTGAGCAGGGTCAGCGCGCCCCCCAGATAGGCAAGCAGCAACAGCAGCATCGTCAGGCTCCGGAAACAGGGGAAGAACCGACCGGCACCCGCCAGCCGTCGGCAGTGCCATCCGTGGCGCCGGGAACGAACACCATCGCTGCACCGTTCATGCAGTAGCGCAGCCCGGTCGGGCGTGGGCCATCGTTGAACACATGGCCGAGGTGGCCGCCACAGCGACGGCAGTGCACCTCCACCCGCAGCATCCCGAAGGTGACGTCGCGGTCTTCGCCGATGGCGTTGTGCAGCGGCGCCCAGAAGCTGGGCCAGCCGGTGCCGCTCTCGAACTTGGTGGAGGAGGAAAACAGCGGCAGCGCACAGCCGGCACACGCGAAGGTGCCCTGGCGGTGTTCCTTGTTGAGCGGGCTGCTCCACGGCCGTTCGGTGGCCTGCTGGCGCAGCACCGCGTACTGCGCCGGGGTCAGGCGCTGGCGCCAGTCGGCATCGCTGTGCATGACTTCGAACTGTCGCGACGGGCGCGCTTCGGCGGCGGCCGGGGCGGCGCGGCTGCAGGCCCCCAGGCCGAGCAGGCCGGCGGCGGTGGCAACACCGCCCAGGCCCAGCAGATGGCGGCGGGACAAGGACATGGCGGACTCCGGGAAGGGGATGACGGGGCCATGCTGCGCCCGCCCGGGTCAACGAATCCTCACGCAGGATTCAATTTTTCGTGAGGTATCGGCGGCCGTCCCGCGCCACAATGCAACCCGCCTCCCCACTGGCCTTGAGCTGACGATGTCGACCAAACGCGTGCTGATCGTTGAAGACGATGCCCACATCGCCGACCTGCTGCGCATGCACCTGGGCGATGAGGGCTACGATGTCGCCCATGCTGCCAGCGGCGATGCCGGCCTGCGCCTGCTCGAGCAGGAAGGTCCCTGGGATGCGCTGGTGCTGGACGTGATGCTGCCCGGCGTGGACGGCCTGCAGGTGTGCCAGCGCGCACGCGCGATGGCGCGGTATGTGCCGATCATCATCATCAGTGCGCGCGGCAGCGAAACCCAGCGCATCGTCGGCCTGGAACTGGGCGCGGACGATTACCTGGCAAAACCCTTCTCGATGCCGGAACTGGTGGCACGCGTGCGCGCGCTGCTGCGCCGCGCCGAGGCGATGGCGCAGAGCGCACGCATCGATGCCGGCGCGATCGAGCTGGGGGGACTGCAGCTGGACCCGGTCGCGCGTACCGCCTCGGTGGATGGCAATCCATTGGAGCTGACCCCGCGCGAGTTCGACCTGCTGTTGTTCTTCGCCCGTCACCCGGACCAGGTGTTCGCGCGCATGGAACTGCTCAACCAGGTCTGGGGCTACCAGCACGATGGCTACGAGCATACGGTCAACACCCATATCAACCGCCTGCGCAGCAAGATCGAGCCCGATCCGGCCAATCCGCGGCGGCTGCTGACGGTGTGGGGCCGTGGCTACAAGCTGGTCGACCCGGCCGGAGCAGCGGCATGATCAAGCCGAACCTGTGGCAGAAGCTGGCAGTGGTGACCGCTGCGCTGATGCTGACGTGCTGCATGGCGCTGCTGGCACTGCAGATGCGTGCCAATACCCGCCACGAGCAGGAGGTGGTACAGCGGTTGTCGCTGGGTCTGGCCGAGCACATCGCCCAGCGCAGCGAGCTGATGGATACCAGCGGCATGCGTGATGCGGCGGTGCGGGCGTTGTTCGGCCAGTTGATGGCGGTCAATCCCAGCGTCGAGGTCTACCTGCTGGATGACCAGGGCCGCATCCTCGGCCACGATGCACCCAGTGGGCACCTGGTGCGAAACCGGGTGGACGTGGCGCCGCTGCGCCGCTTGCTGGCCGGTGCGCCGTTGCCGATCCTCGGCGATGACCCGCGCAGCGCGAATGGCCGCAAGGTGTTCAGCGCGGCACCTCTGATCGTGCAGGGCCGGCCGGCGGGCTACGTGTACGTGGTGCTGGTCGGCGAGCACCGGCAGATGCTGGCCGACGATCTTGCCGCCGGCAGCCAGTGGAACACCACGCTGTGGTCGGTGGTGCTGGTCGGTGGCCTCGGCCTGCTGGCCGGGCTGGTGGCGTTCTACTGGGTGACCCGTCCGCTGCGGCGGCTGACCCGACGCATCCAGGCCTTCGACATCGACGCACCCACGCCGTTGCCACCGCCGGAGCCGCTGCGCCCCGGTGAGCGCGACGAGCTGGTGATCCTCGAACATGCGCACGCGCAGATGGCGCAGCGGCTGGGCGAGCAGTGGCAGCAGCTGCGCCATCAGGACCTGCAGCGCCGCGAACTGGTTGCCAATATCTCGCACGACCTGCGCACGCCGCTGTCGTCGCTGCATGGCTACCTGGAAACGCTGGCATTGAAGGACGCCACGCTGTCAGCGGACGAGCGCCGCCGCTATCTCGGTATCGCGCTGGCGCAGAGCGCCAAGGTCGGCCGGCTGGCGCGCGCGCTGTTCGAGCTGGCGCGGCTGGAGCATGGCGAAGTGCGGTTGGAGTGGGAGGTGTTCGCGCTGCCGGAGCTGCTGCAGGACGTGCTGCAGAAGTTCGAACTGGCGGCACAGGCGCGCGGCCAGCAGCTGCACGCAGCGTTCCCCCCCGGCCTGCCGCTGGTGCGCGCCGACCTGGGCCTGGTCGAACGGGTGTTGACCAACCTGCTCGACAACGCGCTGCGCCATGCACCCGACGGTGGACAGATCGAGGTGCGCCTTTGCGCGACTCCCGACAGCGTGGAGGTCAGCGTGGCTGATGACGGCCCAGGGGTGGCGCCGGCGCTGCGCACCCAGCTGTTCCAGGCACCGGCCGCGCTGGGCGCGCGGCGCGGCGAGAACGGCGGATTGGGGCTGTTGATCGTGCAGCGCATCGTGCAGCTGCACGGCCGCCGCATCGAACTGCGCAACAGCGAGCGTGGCGCGCTGTTCGTGTTTGCCTTGCCGCGTGCGGAACCGGCGGCCTAGCAGGCCGCTTCGCATTCGACGATGCCGCCGCCGTTTTCCAGCGGCAGGTGCAGGCGGATGCAGGCACCGCCCAGCGCCGAATCGGTCACTTCGACGTGGCCGCCATGCTTGTCGGCCACCACCTGCACCAGTGCCAGGCCGAGGCCGAAGCCGGGACTGCCCGGGTCCAGCCGGACGTAGGGCTGCAGTACCTGGCCGCGCAGTTCGGGTGCAATGCCGGGGCCGTCGTCCTCCACCTGCAGGCATAGCCAGCCGTCAGTGACGCTGCTGGCAATACGGATCTGCCGGCGCGCGTAGCGCAGTGCATTGCCGAGCAGGTTGCGCAGTGCCAGCTCCAGCATATGCCGGTTGACGTTGACCAGGCCCACCGGCGACAGCGCCTGCTGCACCGGCATCGGCAGCGGCGCGAACTGGGCGACCACGCCGCGCACCAGCGCCGCCAGCTGCAGGCGCTGGCGGGTCAGCTGATGGCAGCGGCCCAGTGCGGCGTACTCGACGCCTGCATCGGTCAGGTGCTGCAGCCGATCCACATCGGTGCGCAATCCGCCCAGTGCATCGCGCTGCCCATCATCGAGCGCGGTGTCCTCCAGGTCGGCCAGGCCGAAACGCATCCGCGCCAATGGCGTGCGCACTTCGTGCGCCACCGCCTGCGCCAGCACACGCTGGCTTTCCAGCAGCTGCTGCAGCTGCTCGGCCATGTGGTTGAAGGCATTGGCCAGTGGCCGCACCAGCGCGGTGCCCGCACGCGGCGCACGCGTGTCCAACTGGCCATCGCGCATCTGCCTGGCCGCCTGCGCCAGCTGCGAGACGTCGCGCCACAACCGATAGACCATCACGTACATCGGCAATGCCACCGCCACCATCAGGATCAGCAGCAGGATCGCCACGCCCGACACTTCGCTGTCCTGCCAGCCCTCGTCCGGCAGCGCTTCATCCAGCGGCCCCAGCATCACCGCGTAGTCGCTGTCACCGATGCGCTGCAGGCTGCGCATGTGCTCCAGGTCGATCTGCACGCGGCCGTTGTTGAACGGCGGACGTTGGCTGGCCGGCAACGCCTTCACTGCCTCAGCCAGCGGCACCATGCGCAGCGCGTAGGCGAAATCGGCGTCGAGTTCGCGTGCCAGCACGGGCCACTGGTCGCGCGGGGTTTCGGCGAAGCGGTGCTGCAGCAGGGCATGGGTGCCACGCATTTCGGCCTGCAGCCCGGCTTCGGTGCGGTCCTCCAGCAGGGCATCCCAGGCCCACAGGCCCAGCACGATCAGCAACAGGTGGGCAACCAGGAAGCCGATGCCGTAGCGCAGGAAGTGGAAGGCGTGGCCGCGCATCGCCGAGGGCGTGCGCTTCATCCCCATGCCGAGCGGCTGAACAGGTAGCCGCGGCCACGGACGGTCTTGATCCGTTCCGGCTGCTCGGGGTTGTCGCCCAGCTTGCGGCGCAGGCGCGAGATGCGGGCATCGATCGAACGGTCCAGGCCGTCGAAGGCGATGCCACGCAGGCCGCGCAGCAGCGCGTCGCGGTCCAGGATCTGGCCGGCATTGCTGGCCAGCAGGAACAGCAGGTCGAACTCGGCCGTGGTCAGCTCCAGCAGGCTGCCCTGCAGGTGCACGTTGCGGGTGGACGGGTCGATGCTCAGCTCGCCGAAGCGCAGGCTGCCGTCACGCGGTTCGACCCGGCGGTGGCGGCGCAGGTGGGCGCGCAGCCGCGCCAGCAGCACCCGCGGTTCGATCGGTTTGCCGATGTAGTCGTCGGCCCCCAGCTCCAGCCCCAGAACCTGGTCGATGTTGTCGGTGCGGGCGGTCAGCACGCAGATGATGCCGTCATAGAGGGGCCGGATCTGCCGACACACTTCGAAACCATCCTGGTCGGGCAGGCCGACATCGAGCAGCACCAGGGCTGGTTTCTCGGCCAGGATGCGGGCCACTGCGCGCTCGCCGCTGCGCTCGTGGGCCACCTGGTAGCCATGCCGTTGCAGGTAGTCGCTGACCATCGTTCCCAGGCGGGCATCGTCTTCGACCAGTACGATATCCAGCATTTCCAAGGCCTCCGTAGGCGCAAACGTACCGCCACGGCACGAGCGCGGCGATGCTATCCCAGCCATCGGGCCGCCCGGGTCCCGGGGGCGGGCGCCATTCAGCCGGGGTTGCTGGCGCAGGGGCCGGGTCTCAGTCCCGGCAACAACTTGGCGTTCAGCATAGCCTGATGCTGTTACAAAACGTTACCTTCGTGATACGACGGGTGACGATCGCTGACAGCAAAGCGACTGACGCCGCGCGGTCCGGCGCCGAGCATGGAGTCTCCTCCGCTCCGCGTGCCGTCCCCATGTCGCCCGCCGCCCCCTGCCTGCTGAACCCGTCCCGCCGCCGCCAGTGCGGAGGCTCGCGATGAGCGGCGTGGTCGGGGCCTGGTTGCCGCCCGCCGAGGACGAGCAGTTGCTGCAGCAGCTGGCGCCGATGCTGCGGGCGCTGCAGCAGCGCGGGCGTGGCCGCATCGGCTACTGGACCGACGCCGAGGCCGGCCTCGCGCTGGGCCACTGCCGGGCGCCGACCGACACGCCGTTGCAGCCGCTGAGCTCGGACTGCGGTCGCTACGTGCTGTGCCTGGACGGCCGCCTGTACAACCGCGCTGACCTGCAGGCGCAGTTGCGCGATCTGCCACGCAGCTGCAGCGATGCACGGCTGCTGCTGCAGGCGATCGTCGAATGGGGCGTGCAGCGGGCGCTGTCGCGTATCGAGGGCGCCTTCGGTTTCAGCGTCTGGGACCGCGAGTCGCGCGTGCTGTGGCTGGCCCGTGATCCGGTGGGCGAGAGGCCGCTGTACTACGGCTGGTACCAGGGCCAGTTCCTGTTCGCCTCGGAGTTGAAGGCGCTGCAGGCCTTCGCCGGGTTCGCACCAAGCATCGACCAGGATGCGCTGAGCCTTCTGCTGCGTCACGACTATGTGCCGGCGCCGCACACCATCTACCGCGGCATCCACAAGCTGGTGGCGGGCGCGATGCTGCGCATCGATCTCAGCGACCATGCCGCGGGTTGCTCCAGCCAGGCCGAGCAGGGGGGCGCGCGTTACTGGTGCGCACGTGAAGCAATGCAGCGTGCACTGCAGGAGCCGCTGCAACCGGCGCCGAGCCTGGAACAGGCCACCGACCAGCTTGAGGCGGTACTTCAGAAAGCCATCGCTTCACGCATGCACTCGCCGCTGGCCTGTGGCGCGTTCCTGTCCGGAGGCACCGACTCCTCGCTGGTGACGGCGATGATGCAGGCCCAATCCACGCTGCCGATCGAAGCATGGACGGTCGGCTTCGACGATCCGGGACATGACGAGAGCGACTGGGCGTCGCAGGTCGCGCGCCATCTGGGTGTGCAGCACCACCTGCACCGCATGGACGCGCGCCAGGGCCTGGATCTGCTGCAGCGCCTGCCGCAGGTCTGGTGCGAACCGTTCGCCGACGCCTCGCAGCTGCCGACGCTGCTGGCCAGTGAACTGCTGGGGGCACGCAAGCCGGTGGCGCTGACCGGTGACGGTGGCGATGAACTGTTCTTCGGCCACCCCAGCTATGGCCGCGCGCTGCGCAATGCGCGCCTGTGCGGTGGCTTGCCGGACTGGGTACGCGACCTGGCGCGGCGCAGCGGCAACCGCATGAACGCCGAGCGTGGTCGTCTCGGTGGATGGCGTGCCTTGGTGGCCGAAGTTGCTGCCAACGATGTGGAAGGCCACTACCTGCAGCGGGTGACCCGCTGGCGGCAGCCGGCGCAGGTGGTGCTGGGCGCGCGTGAACCGGTGACGATCTTCCAGCAGCAGGACTCGGCGCTGCCGGCCGAAGCGCGCATCCAGCTGCTGGATTTCCGCATGGATCTGGCCGAGGGCATCCTGGCCAAGGTCGACCGCGCGGGCATGGCGGCGGGCGTTGAAACCCGTGCGCCACTGCTGGACATGGAGGTGGTGCGACTGGCCTGGCGCCTGCCGCAGCACCTGAAGTACCACGATGGCGAACACAAACTGATCCTGAAGCACCTGTTGGCACGCTACCTGCCCGAGCCGCTGGTGTACCGTCCCAAGCGCGGCTTTGGCCCGCCGATGGCGCGCTGGTTGGCCGGTCCGTTGCGCGATTGGGCGGAGGCGCTGCTGGACCCGCAGCTGCTTCGCAATCAGGGCTGTTTCGATCCGGCGCGCGTGCGCGGCATCTGGGAAGCGTTCCTGCGCGGCGAGCGCAAGTGGCACACGCACCTGTGGAACGTGTTGATGTTCCAGGCGTGGCACCAGCACTGGCACGGTGGTCGCGGGCGCTGAGGTTCCTTCGCGGTGTGTTCTGCGTGGCGCGTGGCGGATTCGTTCTGCGCGGCGCGGTGCGGAGGCCCTTGCGTACGAATGTCCTCCGGCGCCGGCCGTTGGCCGTCACCTCCTCCTTTACTTCGTACTCAAGGGCCTCCGCCCTGCGTTCGA
>NZ_JBHHMJ010000004.1:0-329 GCF_042136455.1 Stenotrophomonas sp. 3diitr2024 | reverse complement strand
ATCTTCTTGAACTCGGCACGGCTGACCGACACGTAGCGCTCGTTGCCACCGATCTCCACCTGCGGGCCGTCCTGCACGGCGTGGCCATGCTCGTCCACGCGCACGGTCATCGTCGCCTGCGACAGCCGCTATGCGGTGTGTACATTGGACCGCAACGGCCTGCGCCCGGCGCGCTGGATGCTCACCGCCGACCGCCACTTCCTGGTCGCCTCCGAAGCCGGCTACTACGCTTCCGTCCGCGTCATCGACGCCCACCACCAGGCCCGCAGCATGGACGCCAGCGCCCGCCCGGGCATCGGCCAGTTCGTTGCCGGCGACCAGAAGCAGAG
>NZ_JBHHMJ010000670.1:0-6512 GCF_042136455.1 Stenotrophomonas sp. 3diitr2024 | reverse complement strand
CCAACGCATCGCCGCCATCACCGCGCAGCCCGTTGATGCACCCGGCGGCACCGATGCAACGCTTGCTGCCGAGGTCGAGGCCGCCCTGCTGCAGGTCGGCTACCACGCCGAGGAAGCCGCCGCCAGAGGATCCCACCCTATCGTGGAGGTCCCGCCGTGCTGTCTGTGCCTGTCCGTTTTCCGCTCTTGTTCCCGCGTCGCCTGCCGCTGCCGCATGCACTGGCCGCTGGCTGCCAGCTGAACGCCCACGGGCGCAATTACAGTTGATTACAACTCCCGCACAACTGCGGACGGATCGGTCGCCGGCGTATCGCCACGCTAGCGACCCTGCAGCACTCGCCGGATGCGCGCGCTGCTTTCCTCCCATTGTCGAGAGTTTCCATGTCCCAGCTTCGCCGTTCCCCCGCCCTGCTCCACCTGGCCCTGTTGCCGCTGTTCGCCGCCCCGATCGCCCACGCCAAGGATGACCACTGGACCTTCGAGCTCGCCGCCGGCGGTGGCGTGGCGCCGCGCTACAGCGGCAGCGAGGAGTACCGTGCGACGCCTTCGCTGTCCTTCGATGTCACCTCGCCGGGGGGCTGGTTTCTGGGCACCAGTGGCATCGGCTGGGGCACGACCCTCGGCGAGCACACCCGCGTGCGCGCCTATGTCGGTGCCAGCGGTATCCGCAGGGACAAGGATTCGCTGCTCGGCGGTTCGGACTTCCTGCGCGGCATGGGCGATATCGATACCCGTCCCCTGGTCGGTGTCTCGGCTGGATATACGCTGGGCGAGGCCGTGCTGAGCGGCTCCTGGCAGTTCACCCGCAAGGACGAGGACAAGGCTGAGAACGGACTGGCTACCCAGCAGATCCACCTGAACCTGAGCATGCCGCTGTTCGACCTGGCCGGTGGCGTGGTCAGCGGCAGCGTCTCCACCGACTACGGCAACCGTGGCTACATGCAGACCTGGTACGGCGTCAGTCCGGAACAGGCCGCGCGCACCGGCTTTGCCGAGCACAAACCGAAGGCGGGCCTGGTCAGCGCCGGTGTCGGCCTGAAGTGGAGCCACCGCGTGGGCCGTAATGGCAACTGGTACATCTCGGCCGAAGGCACGCGCCTGCTCGGCGATGCCGCCGACAGCCCGATCGTGCAGAAGGCCAACCAGTTCGGCGTGATGAGCGGCTATACGCACCGCTTCTGATGCATGAAGGGCGCTGCGGGGCGCCCTCTTTCGCTGCGATCAGTGGCAGGCTTGTGCGGCGCCGCTGCCGCACAAGCCGACCTCGCGCAGCCAGCCGATCCACTGCACGACGTCGTCCTTCTCCGGCTCGGCGCGGAACGACTTCTGCACGGTGTGGAAGCCCTGCCTGCCCTGCATGCCCTTGATCCAGGTGAACTCCGGTTTGCCGGTGCCGGGGTTCAGCGGGCAACTGAGCATCAGCAGCGCGAATGGCCGTCCGCCCTCCTCGCCTTCGCGGATCCAGTGGCTCTGCGCTGCCGGACAGGCCACGCGCCACCCCGCCTCGATGATGCCGAGGAACTCGCGCGGACTCACATGGCCACTGTTCGGCGCATCATTGACAGTGACCATGTCGGTCCAGTCCTGCACGGTCTGGCCCTGCGGCACGTACTCGGTGATGCGGTTGCCTTGTGCGTCGGTGCTCTGGTGGGCCTGCTGGTAACCCTTCATCGGCGGCAGCTGGACCTGTTCGACGGCTGCAGCGTGTCCAGCAACAGCAGCGAGCGCCAGCGCCATGCAGAGTGAAACCCTTCGGGTAACGTCCATGCGGTTCTCCTCGTCCTTGCGAAAGTGAAACGGGATCATTGTGCCTTGCCAGGGCTTTGGTGGCGCGCCAGCCAGGGCAGGCGCGCCACCGGTTCAAGCCTTGGCGAAGACCAGGCGTCCCCCGTCGTTGCCGACTTCGATGGTGTCACCGTTGACGAAGGCACCGGACAGGATCTGCTGCGCCAGCGGATTCTCCAGCTGCGACTGGATCGCGCGCTTCAGCGGGCGCGCGCCATACACCGGGTCGAAGCCGACGTTGCCGAGCAGATCGAATGCCGCATCGGAGACCGCCAGCTTCAAACCGCGCTCGGCCAGGCGCTTCTCGAGCCCGCGCATCTGGATGCGTGCGATCTGCTTGATCTGCTGCTTGTCCAGCGGGTGGAACACCACGATGTCATCCAGGCGGTTGATGAACTCCGGACGGAAGTGCGCCTGCACCACGCCCATCACTGCTGCCTTCATCTGCGTGTAGGCCTCCGGGCTGTCGTCGCTGCTCATGTCCTGGATCTGATGCGAGCCTAGGTTCGAGGTCATCACGATGACGGTGTTGCGGAAGTCCACAGTGCGGCCTTGGCCGTCGGTCAGGCGGCCATCGTCCAGCACCTGCAGCAGGATGTTGAACACATCCGGATGCGCCTTCTCCACCTCATCGAGCAGGATCAGCGAATACGGGCGACGACGCACGGCCTCGGTCAGGTAACCGCCTTCCTCGTAGCCGACGTAGCCCGGGGGCGCACCGATCAGGCGGGCGACGCTGTGCTTTTCCATGAACTCGCTCATGTCGATGCGGATCATCGCGTCGGCACTGTCGAACAGGAACTCGGCCAGCGACTTGCACAGCTCGGTCTTGCCGACGCCGGTCGGGCCGAGGAACAGGAACGAGCCGGCCGGACGATTCGGATCGGACAGGCCGGCACGCGAGCGGCGTACCGCATCGGAGACGACCTTGATCGCCTCTTCCTGGCCGACCACACGGTTGTGCAGCACTTCTTCCATGCGCAGCAGCTTGTCGCGCTCGCCTTCGAGCATCTTGTTGACCGGGATGCCGGTCCAGCGCGAAACGACCTCGGCGATCTCCTCATCGGTCACGCGGTCCTGTACCAGCTTGAAGTCCTTGTGCTCGGCTTCCTGCGCGGCGGCCAGCTGCTTTTCCAGTTGCGGCAACAGGCCGTACTGGATTTCGCTCATCTTGGCGAAATCCTGGCGGCGCTGCGCAGCTTCCAGCTCCAGCTTGGCCTGCTCGACCTGTTCCTTGATCTTGGTGGCGCCCTGCAGCGCTGCCTTCTCCGACTTCCAGATTTCATTGAGATCGGAGAACTCGCGCTCCAGCGCATCGATGTCCTTTTCGAGATCGGCCAGGCGCTGCCGCGAGGCTTCGTCCTTTTCCTTCTTCAGCATCTCGCGCTGGATCTTCAGCTGGATTACCCGGCGTTCCAGGCGATCCAGCTCCTCCGGCTTGGAATCGATCTCCATGCGCAGTCGCGAGGCGGCTTCGTCCATCAGGTCGATGGCCTTGTCCGGCAGCTGGCGGTCGGTGATGTAGCGGTTGGACAGCGTGGCGGCAGCCACGATGGCCGGGTCGGTGATTTCCACACCGTGGTGCACGGCGTACTTTTCCTTCAGCCCGCGCAGGATCGCGATGGTGTCCTCCACCGTGGGTTCGCCGACGAACACCTTCTGGAAGCGGCGCTCCAGCGCGGCGTCCTTCTCGATGTATTTGCGGTACTCATCCAGCGTGGTCGCGCCGATGCAGTGCAGCTCGCCACGCGCCAGGGCGGGCTTCAGCATGTTGCCGGCATCCATCGCGCCATCAGCCTTGCCGGCGCCGACCATGGTGTGCAGCTCGTCGATGAACAGGATGATCTGTCCTTCGTTCTTGGCCAGGTCGTTGAGCACGCCCTTCAGGCGCTCCTCGAATTCACCGCGGAACTTGGCGCCGGCGATCAGCGCGCCCATGTCCAGCGACAGCACGCGCTTGCCGCGCAGGCCTTCGGGCACTTCGTCATTGATGATGCGCTGGGCGAGCCCTTCCACGATCGCGGTCTTGCCCACGCCAGGCTCGCCGATGAGCACCGGGTTGTTCTTGGTCCGGCGCTGCAGCACCTGGATGGTGCGGCGGATTTCCTCGTCACGGCCGATCACCGGGTCGAGCTTGCCGCTCTCGGCACGCGCGGTCAGGTCGATGGTGTACTTCTCCAGCGCTTGCCGCTGTTCCTCGGCATTCTCCGACTGCACGTTCTCGCCGCCACGCAGCTTGTCGATCGCAGCCTGCAGGCGGGTCTTGTCGGCACCGGCGGCGCGCAGCGCCATGCCCAGCGTGCCGCCGTCTTCCAGCGCCGCGAGCACGAACCACTCGCTGGCAATGAAGGCATCGCCGTGCTGCTGGGCCAGCTTGTCGGTCTGGTTCAGCAGGCGCCCCAGGTCATTGCCCATCGAGACGTTGCCGGCCTGGCCGGACACCTTCGGCAGTGCATCCAGCGCCTCGGTCAGGCGCTCGCGCAGCACCGGCACGTTCACCCCGGCCTGGGCCAGCAGCGGGCGCGTGCTGCCGCCCTGCTGGTCCAGCAACGCGCTGAACAGGTGAACCGGTTCGATGATGCTGTTGTCGCGGCCCACGGCCAGCGACTGTGCGTCTGCCAGCGCCTGCTGGAAACGCGAGGTGAGCTTGTCCATCCGCATTGCGAATCCTCATCGGTCATCAGGGCCGGCCCGCGCCGGCGATGCTGGGAAGATGCGGTTGCCCCACCCCGTTTCAAGGGTGGCTGCGACTGCACCCCGAGGCCAGTCAGCCTGCGGCCAGCATGCCGGAACGGGTGTGGTCGGCGCGTTGATCCCGATCAGTTCCGCGCGGTGCGCGGACTCAGCCGGTGATCGCGCTGCGGATCGCCCGCAGCTGCTGCTTGACCGCCCGCGCCTGCGCGGCGTCCATGCGCAACAGCGCCTTCTGGCCTATCGAGCGCGACTGCAGGGTGGAATCGACGAAGCGGTAGCGACCGCGCTCATCACGCTGCACCAATGGCGCCTGCACCAGTTCCGGGGTCTCCAGCAGATGGTCGATCACCGCCACCAGACGGTCGTTGAAGTAGCCCTCGGGCCGGCCCAGGTCGACGTAGGCCTGCTGGATCAACGGATAGAAGCGCTTGTACGCCGTAGCCGTTGCCGCTGGATCCAGCGCAGTGAAGGCCTGCACATAGGGCGCGTAACGCGCCGAGTTGCTTGCCGCGATGCGTTCCCCGCCCTCGCCAGGCTCGACCTGCAGGTTGCCCGGCAGCGGCCGTGCGGCCAGCGTCGGCGGCGGCACGCTTGGTTTGTCCAGGTTGTCGACCTGGGTGACCAGGCGCTGGATCAGGTGATCGCGCAGCAGCAGGGTCATCGGGCCCTCGCCCTGGAACAGCTGGCTCAATGCGCCCCAGGCAGCCGCATCACTGTCGGCCAACTTGGGCAGCGCCGGGTCAGCGGCGGCCTCGGTGTCCAGCGGATGCCTGATCGGCGGCGGTGCTGGCGCGGGGTCCGCGGCCGCCTGCGGTTGCGGCGGTGCGCTGGTGCTGGCGGGGGTTGAGTGCACCGGCACCGAAACACCGTCTGCCAGGTGCCTCAGCTGATCGCGGAACAACCAACCGCCCGCGCCGCCGATCACCACCACACCCAGCACCCAGGGCCATACCGCCTTTCCACTCTGCATGATGCAGCACCTCGTTTCACACGCATGGAGAAGGTGTGACCCCA
This sequence comes from Stenotrophomonas sp. 3diitr2024, assembly GCF_042136455.1. Taxonomy (NCBI): domain Bacteria; kingdom Pseudomonadati; phylum Pseudomonadota; class Gammaproteobacteria; order Lysobacterales; family Lysobacteraceae; genus Stenotrophomonas; species Stenotrophomonas sp. 3diitr2024. The sequence continues at coordinate 1,019 of NZ_JBHHMJ010000670.1, read as the reverse complement.
CCGGTTCCAGCCGGTTCCCTGCCTGTTCCGCTGCCGTTCGGCTTCGGCCCACGCCAAAGCCGCGCTCACGCCTGCTTTGCGTGCCGCGCGCGAGGCTGTGGGCCTTGTCCTGCGGAGACACTGCCATGCAGTATGCGCTGTACTACTGGACCGGTATCCAGGGCCGTGGCGAGTTCGTGCGCCTGGCGCTGGAAGATGCCGGCGCCGACTACATCGACATGGCGCGGGTGCACGGTGATGCGGTGATGCAACCGTTTCTCGACGGCAGCAGTGACGGGGCACAGCCCTTCGCGCCGCCGTTCCTGAAGGCCGGTCGCCAGGTCATTGCGCAGGTCGCCGCCATCCTGGACTTCCTCGGCCCGACGCTGGATCTGGTGCCGCAGGCCGCATCGCGGCGGATGCAGGCGTTGCAACTGCAGTTGACCATCGCTGACCTGGTGGCCGAGGTGCATGACACTCACCATCCGATCGCCGCATCAAAATACTACGAAGAGCAGAAGACCGAGGCCAAGGCACGTGCCGCGTCGCTGCGCAGCGAGCGCCTGCCGAAGTTCCTGGGCTACTTCGAACGGGTACTGGCCGCCAACGGTGGCCGCCATGCACTGCGCGAGCATTCCTATGTGGACCTGTCGCTGTTCCAGCTGATGAGTGGTCTGGACTACATGTTCCCGCGCCGCATGCAGGCACTGGCGCCCGCCGTGCCCCTGCTGCGCGCGCTGCAGGAGCGGGTGGCGAAGCGGCCGAACATCGCCGCCTACCTGGGCTCGGAACGGCGGCTGGCATTCAACACGAATGGCATCTTCCGCCATTACCCGGAGCTGGACGCCGAGCGGTAGTGCCGGCCGCTGGCCGGCAGAGCGCGCTGTAAGCATTCGCCGCCTGCAACACGCCCCTGTAGAGCCGAGCCATGCTCGGCTCAGAGCAGCCGAGCGCAGGCTCGCCTCTACAAGGCGGCAGAAGCAGAAGGGCCGGCAATGCGCCGGCCCTTGGATACCCATGAGCATGCCGGCCAACGGCCG
>NZ_JBHHMJ010000661.1:0-3769 GCF_042136455.1 Stenotrophomonas sp. 3diitr2024 | reverse complement strand
GGTGCGGGTGGCGGTGACCTGCACGCGGTCGAAGTCGCGCGCATCAGGCGCGGCGGTGGCCGCGGCAGCAGCATGGGCGGACAGCGGCAGGGCCATCCAGACGGCGAGGCAAAGGGATCGGACCCCATCTATCCCGATGATCATTGCCCCAATGTGGTCATGACGAAATCGACGAAGCACTGCAAACGCGGGCGCGGGCGTCGATCGGGCAGGTAGATCAGGTGCATCGGCCGCGGTTCGGGCAGGTAGTCGCGCAGCAGCGGCTTCAACCGCCCCGCTGCGATCTCCGCCGCCAGCAGTGCGGTGGGCTGCAGTACCAGCCCGGCCCCGGCCACGGCGGCTTCACGCAATGCGAAGCCATCGTTGCTGCTCAGCCGCGCCTCCCAGTCGACCTGTTCGCCGTTGGCCAACTGCCAGCCATGCCCGCCGCGCCAGGCCAGATGGCTCAGGCAGTCGTGCCCCTGCAGGTCATCCGGTGTTCGCGGCGTGCCGCGCCTGCGCAGGTAAGACGGCGCCGCGCACAGGCTCATCGCATACGGCGGCAGCGGCCGCGCCACCACCTCCTGCGATGGCAACGGCCCGACCCGGATCGCCGCGTCGAAGCCATCTTCGATCAGGTCCACGCGGCGGTTGCTCAGGTCCAGCTCGATATTCAACTGCGGCTGCGCACGCAGCAGGCCAGCCAGCTGCGGCGCCAGCACGCAGCTGCCCCAGGTGGTGGGCGCGCTGACCCGCAACAGGCCACGCGGCTGTACCTGCAGGCCGGCCACATCGGCCTCGGCCTGCTGCACTTGCTCCAGCACCTGCCGGCACCCGGCCAGGTAGGCGCTGCCGGCTTCGGTCAAGCGCTGGCGGCGGGTGTTCCGTTGCAGCAACGCGGTGCCCAGATGTGCTTCCAACTGCTGGATGTACTTGCCCACCATCACCGCCGACACCTGCAGCTGTTCGGCGGCGCTGGCGAAGCTGCCGCGCTCGGCCACTGCCACGAAGGCCTGCATGCAGCGAAGGGTATCCATTGCTAATCCAGAGTTAGGAATCTACGAATCATACGCCGCTTACCTAACCCCACTGTGACGGCGCAGACTGCGCTCACTCCCTCACGCAAGGAACGGCCATGAAGATTCTCCTCGTCGGTGCCAGCGGCACCCTCGGCCAGGCAGTCGCCCGTCAGCTCGGCCAACAGCATCAGATTCTCGCCGCCGGCCGCCGCAGTGGCGAACTGCGTGTGGACCTGACTGACGACGCCAGCGTCGCCGAACTGTTCGCCCGCACCGGTGCAGTCGATGCGGTGATCTCCACCACCGGCTCGGTGCATTTCGGACCGCTGCAGGAGATGACGCCGGCACAGTTCAACAGCGGCCTGCAGGACAAGCTGCTGGGCCAGGTGCGGCTGGCACTGGCCGCCCAGCACCACCTCAATGCCGGTGGCTCGATCACCCTGACCAGCGGCATCATCAGCGCGCAGCCGATCCGCGACGGCGTCAACGCCACCGCAGTGAATGCCGCACTGGAAGGCTTCGTGCGCGCTGCCGCACTGGAGCTGCTGCCGCGCGGCCTGCGCATCAACGTGGTCAGCCCGAACGTACTGATCGAATCGATGGCGGCCTACGGCCCCTACTTCCCGGGCTTTGAAGCGGTAAGCGCGCAACGCGCGGCGCTGGCCTTCCAGCGCGCGGTGGAAGGCATCCAGAGCGGCGAGACGATCACGGTCTGGTAAGAAAAAGGGGACGGAGGGGATCAAGTCGTTTTCGTCCGCCGGGCATGGCCCGGCGCTACCGGGAGCGCGTCCCCTTTTTCATTCCCAGCGCATCGGGCCGTCGCCGCGTTCGCCGAGAACGTCGCCAGGATTGGCCAGGCGGCAATGCTGCAGTGACAGGCAGCCACAGCCGATGCAGCCGGTCAGTTCATCGCGCAGCAGCTGCAACATGTGAATGCGCTCTTCCAGCTCGGTGCGCCAGCGCGCGGACAGCTTGGCCCAGTCAGCCTTGGTCGGTGCACGGCCTTCAGGCAGGCTCTCGAAGGCGCGGCCGACCGCTTCCAGTGGCATGCCCACCCGCTGCGCAACGCGGATCACCGCCAGCCGGCGCAGCACGTCGCGGCTGTAACGGCGTTGGTTGCCCGAGGTGCGCAGGCTGCTGATCAGCCCCTTGCGCTCGTAGAAATGCAGTGCGGAAACGGCCACGCCACTGCGCTGCGAGACCTCGCCAACGCTGAGTTCCTGGGATGCCATTGCTTGACCTCAACTATAGTTGAGGTGGCATGCTGCTATCTTCGCCGCCCGTTGACAAGCGCGGCCCGCCCCTGACCGGTATGACCCCGACCCTCTCTCCCGCCGACACCCGCCTGCCGGCTGACACATCGATCCTGTCCGCGCGCTACCGCGCCACCACCCTCGGCATGGTCGCGCTGGTCGCGCTGCACGCCTTCGAAGCATTGGCCGTCGCTGCCGCGATGCCCACGGTGGCCGAAGCACTCAGCGGCCTGCGCCTGTACGCGCTGGCCTTCGGCGGCACACTGGCCACCAGCGTGATCGGCATGACCCTGGCCGGACGCTGGGCCGACCGCCAGGGCCCGGCACGGCCGCTGTGGTACGGCCTGGCGTGCTTCGTGCTGGGCCTGCTGCTGGCCGGCTTCGCCGTGCGCATGGGCATGCTGGTGGCCGGGCGCCTGCTGCAGGGCCTGGGTGCGGGCGCGATTTCGGTCTCGCTGTACGTGATGGTCGGCCGCAGCTACCCCGAGCACCTGCGGCCGAAGGTGTTCGCGGCATTCTCGGCGGGCTGGGTGGTGCCCTCGATGGTCGGCCCGGCGCTGAGCGGCCTGATCGTCCAGCATCTCGGCTGGCGCTGGGTGTTCCTGGCGGTACCGCTGCTGGCAGTCCCTGCTGCCCTGTTGCTGCGGCCTGCGCTGGCGCGCATGCAGCCCTCCGCCGACAGCAACGACGACGAGGGGCGCGGCAACGTCGTACGTTGGGCCAGTGGTGCATCGCTGGCGGCGCTGCTGCTGTACTTCGGCGGCCAGCAGCACGGTCCGACCGCCCTGCTCTGCATCGGCGTGGCGATGCTGGCGCTGCTGCTATGCGTGCATCGCCTGCTGCCGGCCGGAACGCTGATCCTGCGCAGGGGCCTGCCCAGCGTGATCGCACTGCGCGGCGTCGCCGCTGCCGCATTCTTCGCCTGCGAAGCCTACCTGCCGCTGCTGCTGCAGCGCGAACGCGGGCTCCCGCCCAGCTGGGCCGGCGCGGTGCTCAGCCTCGGCGCACTCGGTTGGTTCGCCGGCTCCTGGCTGCAGGGTCACCAGCAGCGCGGCTGGTCACGCCAGCAGCTGCTGCGCGTCGGCACGGCGATGATGACGGTCGGCATCGCCGCAACGCTTGCGGTGTTGTTCAATGCAGTGCCATTGCCGGTGGCCCTGGTGGGCTGGACGGTCACCGGTTTCGGCATGGGCATGATCTACGCCAGCCTCTCGGTACTCACGCTTTCGCTGTCAGCAGCGCATGAGCAGGGTGCCAACACGTCGGCCCTGCAGCTGAGCGAGGCCCTGTCGGTGACCACCGCGCTGGCGGTCTCCGGTGCGTTGTTCGCGCTGTTCGTGGAAAGCGCGCCGCACACCGGCTACCTGCTGTGCCTGGCGATCACTTTCGGCCTGGCGGTGCTGGCCGCGGTGATCGCGCGGCGGGTGTAGCGCCGCCGGGTTTCGGCAGTGCCGGTCGCTGGCCGGCACCATCACGGAATTCCCGCGTGCGCGGAGAGTGCCGGCCAGCGGCCGGCAC
>NZ_JBHHMJ010000648.1:0-313 GCF_042136455.1 Stenotrophomonas sp. 3diitr2024 | reverse complement strand
AACCACGGGGTCTCCAGCCGCACCGAGGCCGCGTTGCCGGTCACGTCCAGCACCGTGCAGCGACGATCCCATTGATCCTTCGGGGTCTTCAACGCGCCGCGCACTTTGTAGGACCCGGTGCGCTGCAGGTTCTCCAGCTTCAGCCAGGTGCCGAAGCGCTCGGCATGGTGCAGCGGGGTAGGCAGCAGGAAGCGGCGCAGCCGGGCCTGCGCCGCCAGTACGTCGGCAATTCCGGCGCCTTCCGAGCCCGGCAGCCATGCAGCCACGAAGGCATCGGCGGCATTGATTTCCCGGTTCACCCAAAGTGGCCGCC
>NZ_JBHHMJ010000642.1:0-10228 GCF_042136455.1 Stenotrophomonas sp. 3diitr2024 | reverse complement strand
GGCGGCCAGTTGCAGCGGCGCCAACGCCAGGCGTGCGTCGCGCCCGAGGAAGCGACAGCGCACCGGGTCGCCGAAGCGCTGTGGGCCAATCGCAGCGGGCCTGAAACGTCATTCAGCTTCCAGCCGCGACCACGATCCGTCCGCACCCCAGGGGTTTCAGCATCGCCGCCACCCGACTGTGCCCTTTTCGCAATCGGCACTGTGTCTATAAATGTCGGCCCTGACCTCCCAGGGTGGTCGCGCCCGGCAGCACGCCGCGCGATCGACCGCAACCACAAGGAGGCCCCATGCGCCGCATCCTCATCCTGCTCGCCACCCATCTGCTCACCCTCGGCCTGGGCTTCGGCCTGGGCGTCTATCTGCTGCCGATCCTGATCGCCCCCGATGACCCGCCGGTCGCCCAGGTACAGGCCGCAATGAAAGACGCCACCTACCGCACCACCTTCCGCCGCGACCTCAAAGGCAGCGATGCGGTGCACTGGGCCGAAGGCAAGGTCAGCGTCAGCGCCACCCAGGTCGCCTTCGACGGGAAGATGGGACCGGGCCCGGATTACAAGGTCTATCTGGTTCGCGATTTCGTCGACAACAAGGCCGACTTCCTGAAGATCAAGGCGCAGGCCCAGCGCATCGGCGAGGTAAAGACCTTCAACCGCTTCCTGGTCGAGGTGCCCGCGAACGTGGACGTGGACGACTACACCACGGTGGTGGTGTGGTGCGAGCGCTTCTCGCAGTTCATTTCCGCCGGGCAGTACCGCACGCCGGGCTGAACAACATCCCGAGCGTCTGGACGGAAAGCAGCCGAGCATGGCTCGGCTGTACTGTAGAGCCGAGCCGTGCTCGGCTTACCGGAAAAAGAGGCGGAGCCGGCCGATAAGCCGGGTTCTGTCGTGGACAGTCATTCCTCTAGGCGTTACGTCACCGCAACGCTCAAGCAACCTACCCGGATCCAACGCGGGCCGCGCCAAAGGATCCCTATTTGGTCTTGCTCCAGGTGGGGTTTGCCGTGCCGGTCTGTTGCCAGACTCGCGGTGCGCTCTTACCGCACCATTTCACCCTTACCGGCCTTCCGAAGAAGACGTAGGCGGTATCTTTCTGTTGCACTTTCCGTCGGCTTGCGCCGCCCAGGCGTTACCTGGCACCTTGCCCTATGGAGCCCGGACTTTCCTCGGCACCCCCGAAGGGATGACGCGACTGTCTGGCCGGCTCCGCCAGCGCGTATTCTAGCGTACGCACGCCCTTCCTGCCGTGCCGATCGCGGCGGCCGGTTCATCCACGCGTGGCGTGGCTCTAGCGGCCCTTCGCCCTCGCCATCACCACCGCCCGCGACTCCAGCACCACACCTACGATCAATTCCCGCACCTGCGGTTGCGAACCGTCCCATTCAATGCGGCGGACGCGCACGTCCACGCGATCGCCCGGCGCGTAGGCTTTCAACGCTTGGCCGACACCGAAGACGGTCTTCACTCGGGTACCCGCCACGGCCAGCACCTCATCCCCCTTGCGCAGGCCGGCGCGATGGGCCGGACCCTCGTCAGGCTCGGATTCGATCACGGTCGCGCCCCCCATCTGAACGCCGAGGACCGGGCGCAGCGCGTCGCTACGCGAATCCCCTTCCCCGGCCTGCTCGCGCGCCAATTCGGTGGCGCCCAGCAGTGCATCGTCCAACCCCGCATCGAAATAGGGCGCGTTGTCCACGAATGCGGCGCATTGCCACGACGCGCGCTCGGGCACCGGCTCGCGCCTCGCACGCAGGGCCTGCCGCAGGTCGCGCCATTGCGCCGCGCTGACGTACCGCTGCTGGCTGTTCACCAACTGCTGGTAGGCCGCCTCGATCTGTGCGTGGTTGTCGGCCCCCACCTGCAGACATGCCTCGTAGCTCTCCAACGCGTCACGTGCCGCGCGGTAGGTCAGGTAATTGCCGTAATCGCGAACCGACTGCAGCCGATTGAACTCGACCAACCCCGGATCGAACAGCAGGTAGCCGACATAGTCCGGGCCCAGATCGGCTTCGGTAATGGCTGCGGGTGGCGGCGCTTCAGCTGCAGGAGCTGGCACATCGGCCAGTGCGAACAGCAGGAACAGTCCCTTTTCAAACATCTGTCTTTCCTCCCTGAAGGAAATTTGAGAGCTTCGCCCCTTAGCCCCCCCGGAATTCGGCCGCTGCCGTGTTCCAGCGTCCCAGTCTGTGAACGAGCCATGCAGGTCTGCACGCCTTTCAGGACTTTTCGCCCAGCTCCCGGCGAGGATCGTCGACCAACCGCTTTCTACTGCTACGGTCATACTCGGTCGGCGAGAACGGCATCGACGCACGCGCATAGATGGTGCCTTCCTCGCAGGTGCAGGTGGGCTCCGGCACCGCGCGCACTGCAATCAGGCGACTTAGCCATTCTTCTGACACATTGCAGAATGCGGCGAACACATCCTTTGGCAGGAAATGAGCCTGAAGGTAGGCTGTCAATGCCATCTCGAACAATTGCTCCCAAGTGGGGAATGAAGAGGCGTGTGCCGGAGCGTCTTCGCCCAGGACAGGCATTTGAAGACATCCCGAGCACCGGTCCTCACGCGTCAGAGGCCTCGGAAATGGGGTCACACTACGGACACCCTTCCGCATCGGGAGTATCCGCGCGGGCTCGACTGATCTCAATGTCGCCCTGCAGGACGTCCCGCAATACCCAAAGCTGCTGGGTTCGTACGATCATCAGTGGGTCGGTCATTGATGCTCATCACGACATTCCCTAGCCCCGGATTCGTCCCTCAGCCGCGCACGTGAGCACATTCACGCGCCAGAGATCGGCGACCCTCCGGCGGATCCGAACCGTTTTGCATTTCGCGCCGCGCGCTGCCCGGGCATGGCCCGGAGCGAGCGATCAACTGCCGTACAACGCCTTGCGCGGCGCACCGGTCAGTTCCGCGGCCAGCTTGGCGGCGGTCGACGGCGGCAGGTGCTCGCTCAGCTTCGCGTAAACGCGGCGGCCGTGTGCCAGCTGCGCTTCCTCGTCATCGCCGGCGCCCTGCACCATCACCACGAACTCGCCCTTGCGCTGGTTCTCGTCGGCCTCGACCCTGGCCAGCAGGCCGGCCAGGTCACCATCAAGGACGGTCTCGAACAGCTTGGTCAGCTCGCGGGCCAGTACCGCCGGGCGCTCGCCGCCGAAGATCGCCGCCATGTCGGCCAGCGACTCGGCGATACGGTGCGAGGATTCGTAGAACACCATCGTGCGCACTTCGCCGGCCAGCGCCTGCAGGCGGTCGCGGCGGCCGCTGGCCTTGGCCGGCAGGAAACCCTCGAAGCTGAAACGGTCGCTGGGCAGGCCGGCCACGCTCAGCGCGGCGATGGCGGCGCAGGCACCGGGCACCGGGCTGACCTTGATGCCCGCCGCGCGCGCAGCACGCACCAGGCGGAAACCGGGGTCACTGACCAGCGGGGTACCGGCATCGCTGACCAGCGCCAGCGACTCGCCGGCCTGCAATCGCGAAACCAGGCGCTGCGCCAGGGCCTCTTCATTGTGTTCGTGCAGGGCCACCAGCGGTTGCTGGATGCCGAAATGGGACAGCAGCTGGCCGCTGCGGCGGGTGTCCTCGGCACAGATGGCCGCCACCGAACGCAGCACCTCCTGCGCGCGCGGGCTCAGATCGGCCAGGTTGCCGATCGGCGTGGCGACGACGTACAGGGTTGGCACACTCATTTCAGCGGTACTCACGGGGCAAGGGTAGAATCGTAGCGTGTACCCGGCCAAGGCCGCTGCCCCCATCGCATGGACCCGATCATGAACAAGCCCGCCGCACGGATCTCCGCCCTGTCGTTGTCGCTGATGCTGCTGGCCGGTTGTGCCACCACCAGCCTGACCAGCACGCCCGATTCGCCGGCCCAGAGCCAGGCGCTGGCGCTGATCGAACAGGGCAAGCCGCGCGATGCCGCGCTGCAGCTGGAAGGCCTGGCCTCCACCCTGCGCGGCGGCGCCCGCAGCAACGCACTGGCCGATGCGGCCTGGGCCTGGCACCTCGCCGGCGACAGTGCCCGCGCGCGCAGCCTGCTCGGCCAGCTCACCGCGCGCCAGCTGTCCGGCGCCAGCCTGCAGCGCTACCAGCTGACCGGTGCCGAGCTCGCCTTGGCCGACAAGCAGCCGGCGCAGGCACTGGCCCTGCTGAAGGACCACGGCGATAACGTGCTGCCGGCGCTGCGTACGCGCTGGTACCTGGCCCGCGCCAGTGCCCTGCAGGGCACCGGCGATGCCTTCGGTGCCGCCACCGAACGGGCCCGCGCCCATTCCAGCCTGACCGGCAGCGCGCGCAGCGAGAACCAGGCCGCCATTGCCGGCCTGCTCGGCACCCTCGACGACGCCACCCTCCGCAGCCGTGCCGCTGCCCTGCCGGCCAACGACCCGCTCTACAACTTCGCCGGCCGTGCACTGATCGCGCGCGGCCTGCCGCTGCCGCGCCCGTTCGACCGCGATGGCGCGGCCCAGTTCGACACCAGCAAGCGCCCGCCGGCGATGAGCGACGGTTACCGCCCGCCGGCCAAGCTGGCCGTGCTGCTGCCGCTCAGCGGCCGCCTGGCCACTGCCGCACAGCCGGTGCGCGATGGCCTGTTGAGCGCCTACTACGGTGAAAGCCGGCGCCGCCCGGACATCAACTTCTTCGACACCGCCGGCACCCCGGCCGGTGCCCTGGCCGCCTATGACAAGGCCGTCGCCTCCGGCGCCGACTTCGTGGTCGGCCCGCTGGGCCGCGACGAAGTGGACGCGGTGTACGGCCGCCAGCAGCTGCAGGTGCCGGTGCTGGCCCTGAACCGCGGCAAGGACGCACCGCCGGCCGGCAGTGCCGGCTTCTCGCTGGCGCCGGAAGACGATGGCATCGTCGCCGCCGAGTACCTGCGTGGCCGCGAGCGCGGCAAGGCGCTGGTGATCAACAGCGCTGACGACACCGGCCGCCGTGCCGCCGCCGCCTTTGCCCAGCGCTTCGCGCAGCGCGGTGGCCAGGTGGTGGCCACGATCGGCGTCACCGATGCCGTCGGCGATGTCGGCGCGCAGGTGCGCAACGCCGGCCAGGTCGATGCCGTGTTCCTCGCCGTGCGTGCGCCGCAGGCGCGCCTGCTGGCGCCGCAGCTGGCGCTGGCCGGTGCAGGCGGCGCGACCCGCGTTGGCACCTCGCAGCTGACCGTTGGCAGCGGCAAGGTGGAAGAAGACGTGGCGCTGGACGGCATCGTCTATCCGAACGAAGCCTGGAACGTGCGCAGTGTGTCCGGCCTGCCGTCGGCCAGCCAGGTGGCCAGCACCCTGCCGAGCGCACGCGGTGCGGCCGGCCGCCTGTTCGCCTTCGGTGCCGACGCCTGGAAGATCACCGCCTACCTGGACAAACTGTCCAACGAAGGCGGCCTGGACGGTGCCACCGGCACCCTGTTCCTGGACAGCAACGGCAACATCCTGCGCCAGCCGGCCTGGTCGATCTTCAATGGCGGCCGGCCGATGCCGATCGTCGGTGGTCGCTGAACGCAGCCAACGGGGCTCGGCGGTGGAAGCCGCCGCCGAGAAGCACCTGCAACGGGCCGGACTGCAGCCGCGTGCGCGCAACGTGCGCTATCGCGGCGGTGAACTGGACCTGGTGATGGACGATGCCGGCACCGTGGTGTTCGTGGAAGTGCGCTACCGCGCGCGATCCGATTTCGGTGGCGGCGCCGCGTCAGTGGATGCGCGCAAGTGCCGGCGCCTGGCCCATGCCGCGCAACTGTACCTGCAGGACAACCCGGCGCTGGCCAATGCACCCTGCCGCTTCGATGTGGTGGAAGCCAGTGGCGAACCGCCGCAGCTGCACTGGCTGCGGGATGCGTTCCGATTGGATGACTGTTGATGGCTACTCTTTGCCGGCCAGCGGCCGGCACTACCCGTCGGACCTGCAGCCGGCCCGCGGCCGGCACGACCACGGTGCGTGACTGATGCCTTCGATCATCACCCATGCCGCTGTGCCGCTGGCGCTGTGGTGCGCCGCGGATCGTGGCCGCATCCCGCCGCGCCTGCTGGCCGCCGGCGTGATCGCCGCCATGCTGCCCGATGCCGATGTACTGGCCTTTGCGCTGCATATTCCCTACGCCGATGCGTTCGGCCATCGTGGCGCCAGTCATTCACTGCTGTTTGCCGGCGTGCTGGCAGCATTGGCTGCGGTCTTGGCGTTCTTTGGTAGTCGCCGACCTTGGTCGGCGGGTGTGTGCCAACCAAGGTTGGCATCTACCGTGCAAGCGGCGGTATTTGTCTTCGTCTGCGCCGCCAGCCATCCGCTGCTGGATGCAATGACCTCCGGTGGCCTGGGCGTTGCGCTGGCCTGGCCGTGGAGCGAACACCGCTTCTTCGCGCCGTGGCGCCCCATCCGCGTGTCACCGTTCGCGCCACAGTTCTTCAGCGCACGCGGCGTGGCTACCCTGCTCTCCGAACTGCGCTGGGTGTGGCTGCCACTGGCCGGCGCCGTTGTCGCCTGGAAACTGATCCAACCCGCTCCTGCTGCCCCACGAGATCCGTCATGAGTCCTGCCCTGCCCACCGCATTGGTTACTGAACTGTCCACCCTGCTGGGCGCGGAGGGCTGGCGCATGGATGACGGCGCGCTGGAGGCCAACGCACAGGACAACTCATGGCGCCATCAGCGGCCGGCTGCAGTGGCGTTTCCGGCGGACATCGAGCAGGTGCAGGCGCTGGTGCGTGCATGCCGCGTGCATGGCGTGGCGCTGGTCGCGCGCGGTGCCGGCACCGGTACCACCGGTGCCGCGGTCCCGCAGCCGGGCAGCATCGTACTCTCGTTCACCCGCATGGACCGCATCGTCGAGATCCGCGCCGGTGATCGCTGCGCGGTCGTGCAGCCGGGCGTGTTGAACGGCACGCTGCAGCAGGCGCTGGCGTCGCACGGCCTGTTCTGGGCGCCGGACCCGTCCAGCGCCGAAATCTGCAGCATTGGCGGCAACCTGGCCTGCAATGCGGGCGGCCCGCGCGCGGTGAAGTACGGCACCAGCCGCGACAACGTGCTGGGCCTGGTGGCGGTGACCGGAACCGGCGACGTGATCCGTTGCGGTGGCGCCTACACCAAGGATGCCACCGGCTACGACCTCACCCACCTGCTGGTAGGCAGCGAAGGCACGCTGGCACTGATCGTGGAAGCCACGCTGAAACTGACCCCGCTGCCGGTCAGCCAGGCCGGCCTGCGCGTGCTGTACCGCGATGCCGATGCTGCTGCGGCCGCCGTGTCGCGGTTGATGTCGCAGCCGGTGGTACCCACCCGCCTGGAATTCATGGATGCGCGCAGCCTGGAACTGCTGCGGCTGAATGGTGCCGATGTGCCGGAAGCAGGGGCGATGCTGCTGGTCGAGGCCGATGGTGACCACGACACCCTGCCCTATCTGTTGCAGGCATTGGCCAGCGCCGCCGAAGGCGACGGCATGATCGAGCTGGACGTGGCGATGGAAGGCCGCGCGCGCGACCAGCTGTGGGCGGCGCGCAAGGCGCTGTCGCCTGCGCTGCGCAGCGTCGCGCCGGGCAAGATCAATGAAGACGTGGTGGTTCCGGTGTCGCGCATTCCGGAACTGGTGGCCGGTGTACAGGCCCTGGCACTGGACTACGCGCTCACCATCGTCACCTTCGGTCACGCCGGCAACGGCAACCTGCACGTCAACATCCTTTACCACCCGGACGACGCCGACGAAAACGCACGCGCGCATGCCGCACTGCCGAAGATCTTCGAGCTGACGCTGGCACTGGGTGGCACGTTGTCGGGCGAACACGGCATCGGCCTGGCCAAGCGCGATTTCATGGCGCAGGCGTTCACACCGGCTACGCTGGCGACGATGCGCGCGATCAAAGCCGCGCTTGACCCGGACGGTATCCTCAACCCGGGCAAGGTACTGCCGCCGGCATAGACCGCGCGCACTCCTTCGCACTCCTGTAGAGCCGAGCCCATGCTCGGCTGCGCTTCGACCAGATCGCGATGAAGCCCGCGCTGCGCGCGCAAGCCGAGCGTGAGCTCGGTTCTACACCGGCGTGTCGCCTGCAATATCGATCAGGGTCTGCCGGAAACTGGGCAACAGCACGCGGTTGCCATGCCCGCTCAGGTGGTCGTTGTCGAAGAACAGCGGCTCCCCGTCTTCCACCGCCGAACAGGTTGTTGGCCCGCACAGCAGCGGCAGCGGATCCCACACCGTGAGCGATGGATAGCGCGCTGCCAACTCGGCCAGCAACGCCATCTGCGGCGCACGCAGCCTCTCCAGATCATCGCGCGGCATGCTCAGGCCACCGGCACACGCCGGGTTGCGGCGGTTGAACCAGTCCGAACAGCGGTACGCACCGGCCTTGAACAACGGCAGCGGTGCATCCAGTACCACATGCACGCCCAGCTTCTGCAGACGTCCAAGAACATGATCAGCCTCATCACGCGCGGCCTGCGCATCGGTCGGGGTGCGCTCGGCGAGCAGTTGACGGTAGATTTCCTGCGCATCCTGACGCTGCCAGTCGAATCCACGCAGCTCCGGCATGCGCAAGGCCGCCAACAGCACGATGTCACCGGGGCGTGCCTGGCGCTCGATGGTCGACAACGCGTCCTCAATGAAGCTCTGGCAGTCGGACGGGCTGGCGCGCAGCAGGTTGACGAAGCTGCAGCCGCCGCGATCCTGCTGGCGCACCTCCATGCCGGTCTGGCGCGCGACCATGCTGGTCATGGTGCGATACGCCGCCGCGTGCGAATCGCCGGACACGAACAGGCGCCGCCCTTCAAGCGCCGGCGCACTCACCGGCTCCAATGGGCGCCACGCGGGGTAGCGACGCGCCTGCCATGCATAGCCGTCGCGGGTCACGCTCAGCGAGACCTGCTCATGGTACTCCACCGTGGCCCAGGCACCCGCGCCACACAGCGCCACCAGCGGTACCGCCATCGCCAGCACCTTGGCCGGTGCCAGGCGCAGCAGCGGCAACGCACTGCGCAGCGGACGCTCGATGAAGTGATACGACACAGCCGATAGCGCCAGCAGCAGTACCGGATACAGCCACAGCGCGGCGCCGTGCAGGCCGTAGGTCCAGCGCAGCAGCACCAGCAGCGGCCAATGCCACAGGTACAGCGAATAGGACAGGCGCCCCAGGTAGGCGAGCGGTGCGCAGCCCAGCGCGCGGGCGAGGCGTGATGTCCCCGGCATCGACACGCTTGCCAACAGCAGCAGGGTACCGGCCACGGTGGCCAGCACGCCGGGAACCGGCATCGCCAGCTGCGGTGCGATCACCACGCCTGCACCCAGCAGTGCCAGACCGACCACTGCAACCGCATCACCGTTCTGGCCCGGCGTGCGCGTGCGCATCCACTGGTACAGCAGCGCGCCCGCAGCCAGCTCCCAGAACCGCGCCGGCAGCAGGTAGAACGCTGCCGCCGGTGCCGTCTGCGCCTGCCAGCCCGCCCACGCCAGCGACAGCACGGTGAGCCCCGGCAACAGCCAACGCGACCACGGCCAGCGCTCACGCCCGCGCAGCCAGACGAAGAACAGCAGCGGGAAGACCAGGTAGAACTGCTCCTCCACCCCCAGCGTCCACGTGTGCAGGAACGGGTTCAGTTCCGCGCCGGGTGAGAAGTAATCGTCCTGCTGGCCAGCCAGCACGATGTTGCTGAAGCCGACCAGCGCGGCCCAGCCGGTCTGGTCGAACTGCTCATTGCGCCACGCGCGGGGAATGAACAGCGCAGACAGTATGAAAGTGGTCACCAGCATCACCAGCAGCGCCGGCAACAGGCGCAGCACACGGCGCCGGTAGAAATCGAGCAGCATCGCGCCCAGCGACGCATGGGCGCGCGAAGCCAACGACTGGCTGATCACGAAGCCGGACACCACGAAGAACAGGTCCACACCGGTGAAGCCACCCGGTAACCAGGCTGCGTTGGTGTGAAACAGGATGACGGCCAGCACCGCCAATGCACGCAGGCCGTCAATGGCAGCGTTGTGGGAACGTTCGGGAGCAGACATGCGGGTGACCGGCAGCGAGCGATCCGGCAGCATCGCCACCGTCTGCGCAGTCATTCAATGGACGATCGCGACAGACATGGACATCGTTCAGGTCCCGCCCCCGCTCGACGCGGTTGTAGAGCCGAGCCATGCTCGGCTGCAGCGGCGCGGCCCGCACAGGCATCGCGTTGCCGGAATGGAAAGACGCCGGGCATGGGCCCGGCGCTAGCTTATTCTTCGTCGCTCCCGCGACGCTTTTCCGCGGCCAGCGTAT
>NZ_JBHHMJ010000629.1:0-324 GCF_042136455.1 Stenotrophomonas sp. 3diitr2024 | reverse complement strand
ACCACCTTCAACAACACCCAGGGACTGGAATCGAAGGGCAACAACCTGTGGGTGGAGACCTTCGAGTCAGGCACGCCGCGCACCGGAATGCCGGACACCTCCAATCTCGGCAAGATCCTCTACTGCTCTTTCTGCGGCAAGAGCCAGCATGAAGTGCGCAAGCTGATTGCGGGTCCGAGCGTGTTCATCTGCGATGAGTGCGTGGAGCTGTGCAACGACGTGAGTTCCTGGCTTTTTCCGGCCTGGGCCTGGCCGGCCTGCTGCTGCCGCATTCCCGTGCCATCGCCGCCGAGCAGCTGCTGGCGCCGGTCGATACCGCCCAGC
>NZ_JBHHMJ010000589.1:0-7337 GCF_042136455.1 Stenotrophomonas sp. 3diitr2024 | reverse complement strand
TCCACGCCGGACCTGCAGTACTGCGCGATGAACTCCGCCTGCGCCGGCATCTGCGCGGCGGCCTGCTGCACAGGCCGTTGGATGCCCTTCAACAAGGTGCGCAGATCGACATCACTCACGGCCCGCGCAAGCGGGCCGTTTTCATGAGGGCGTGTGGACCAGGGTCCACACCCACAATTACCCGATCACGGGTCCGGCATCTGTCCCAGGCTCAACTGCCACGATACGCCGAAGCGGTCCTGCACCCAGCCATAGCGGTTGCTGAAGTCGTAATCACCCACCGGCATCAACCAATGGCCGCCCTCGCCCAGCACGCGTGCCGCACGCTCGAACTGCTCGGCACCGGAGCACTCGACGAACAGCGAGATCGACGGGCTGAAGGTGAAGTCGTGCACATCCAGGCTGTCAAAGCACAGGTAATGGGTGCCACCGAGCAGGAAGATCGCCTGGCGGACCTGGCCGGGCACGCCGGCGCCGGCCCCCTCGGGGTGGCGTTGCAGGGCCAGCAGGCGGAAATCGGCGAAGGCTTCGGCGTACAGGGCCAGGGCGGCCTCGGCCTGGCCGGTGAACATCAGGAAGGGACGGCTGCGCAGCATGCGGTACTCCTGGTCGACGGGCCGCTGGCGGCCCACGCGATCAGGATGGCACGGCGGATGTATGCCTGCTGTAGAGCCGAGCCCGCGCTCGGCTGGCGGCCACGCGAACAGCAGCCGACCGTAGGGTCGGCTCTACAGAATCAAGCCTGGCGCATGCGCCGTGCGATGGCGCTGCCGGCGGCAATCGTGGCGGTCAACGTCACCATCGACAGGAACTGCAGGCGGGTGTGCGACTCACTCAGCAGCAGGCCGAAGATCAACGCCAGGATCGCCAGCGCGCAGCAGGTCAGCCACGGGAAACCGGCCATGCGGAACGGCAGGCGGGTACCCAGGCGATCGGCGCGGCGGCGCAGTACCAGCTGCGAAACCAGCGACAGCGTCCACACCAGCAGGCAGGTGGAACCGACGATATTGAGCAGTACCGGCAGCACCCGGTCCGGGAACAGCAGTTCCATCACCGTCGCAGCGAAACCGAACAGCACGCTGGCCAGCACGGCGATCACCGGCACCTGGCGCGGATCGGTCCAGCCCAGCACCGCCGGCGCCTCGCGGCGCTGCGCCAGCGAATACATCATGCGCGAGGCGCCGTAGAGGTTGGCATTGAGTGCCGACAGCAGCGCGATCACCGCGATCAGGGTGATCGCAGTGCCGGCGCCCGGAATGCGCGCGATGTCCAGCACGGCGGCAAAGGGCGATTTCAGTGCTTCGCTGGTCCAGGGCACCACGGCGATGATCACGCTCAGCGAGCCGATGTAGAACACCAGGATGCGCCAGGCCACGGTACGGATGGCACGTGCGATGCTGCGTTCGGGATCTTCGGTTTCGGCCGCCGCAACGGCAACGATTTCGGTGCCACCGAAGGCAAAAACGACAACCAGCAGCGCCGCACCGATCCCGGCCAGGCCCTTCGGTGCGAAACCACCGTGTTCGGTGAAGTTGCTCAGGCCAGGTGAGGTGACCTGCGGCAGCCAGCCCATCAGCAGTGCCACGCCGATGGCAATGAAGGCCAGGATCGCCGCCACTTTCAGGATGGCGAACCAGAATTCGAACTCGCCGAAGTTCTTCACCCCGAGCAGGTTGATCGCAGTGAAGAACAGCATGAAGGCCAACGCAGCCATCGGCACCGGCACCACCGGCCAGACCGTGGCAAGCAACCCGGCCGCACCCACCGCCTCGGCGGCGATCACGATCACCAGCTGCACCCACCACAACCAGCCGACCGTGGCGCCAGCGGTGGCGCCCATGGCATCGGCGGCGTACACCGAGAACGCGCCGCTGGTCGGTTTGGCCGCCGCCATCTCGCCCAGTGCGTTCATCACGATGATCACCAGCGCGCCGGCGACCAGATACGAGACCAGAACCGCCGGGCCGGCCGCCTGCACACCCACGCCCGAGCCGAGGAACAGGCCGGCGCCGATGGCGCTGCCCAGGCCCATCATGATCAGCTGGCGGGGCTTGAGCGAATGTCCGAGGCGGGACGGCGAAGCGGTCGGAATCGAGTTGGGCATCGGCGGGGCTGGCGGCGGGCTACAGGGGCGACACCTTACCCTGTCCCGTGCCCACGGGGATAGGCACAGCGCAGCAGGCGGCTCAGGCCAGTGCGGGCTCGCCGACGTTGCCGCCGATACGGGCGCGATAGGCGCGCGGCGAGAAACCGGTTTCAGCCTTGAACTTGCGGGTGAAGGCACTCTGGTCGCTGAAACCGCAGGCCTGCCCGATGCAGGCAATGCTGTCGTCGCCATGCAACAGGTGCATGGCCATCTGGATCCGCAGCCGGGTCAGCACCTGCTGCGGGGTCATCTGGAACACCTTGCGGAAACTGCGTTCCAGCTTGGACAGCGAGAAGCCGGTGATGTCCAGCAGGGTCTGCATGCGCACGTTCTCGGCGTAGTGCGCGTTGAGGTGGGCCAGGGCCAGCCGCAGCTGCTCGTACTGGGCGCCCAGGCTGTCCTTCTGGCCCAGGTCGCGGGAAATGCCGATCAGGCCCTCGATGGCGCCATCGACCAGCAGCGGTCGCTTGCAGGTCAGGCACCAGCCCGGTTCGCGGTTGGCGAACAGGTGCAGCTCCATCAGGTTCTCGATCACCTCGCCGGACAGCACGCGGGCGTCCTGGTCGACATAGTCCGCGCTGAGGCCGGTCGGGTAGATCTCGGCTGCCGTGCGCCCGATCACGTCCTTGCGCGCGCGCAGGCCCAGCCGTCGCAGCATGGTCTGGTTGACGTGGGTGTACCGCCCCTGGCGGTCCTTGATGAAGAACAGCACGTCCGGGATGGCGTCGAACAGGGCTTCGATGTCGGCGGGCTCGACTCGCATGGGGCAAGCATACCCGAGCCTGCTTTTGCCTGTACGTTCACCTCTGCCGGACCTCGGTTTAACGGGGCTGGTTCCAGTGTCGTGGTTCCTTCTGATGATTCGGAGCCAACGTCAATGGCCGCCAGCAAGCCGACCGGCAAGCGCGCAATCGCCCCTGCCGAAAACCACCGCCGGGGCGACGGCGATGAACTGCACCAGCAGGCCGGGGGCACCCATCCGGTGATGACCACCGATCAGGGCATCCCGGTGGCGGACAACCAGAACTCCCTGCGGCAGGGGCCCCGAGGGCCCACGCTGCTAGAGGACTTCCTCCTGCGCGAGAAGATCACCCACTTCGATCACGAACGCATTCCCGAGCGCATCGTGCACGCACGTGGCAGCGCAGCACACGGCTACTTCGAGCTGACCCGGTCACTGGCCGCCCATACCCGCGCGCGTATCCTGACCGAGGTAGGCGTCAAGACGCCCGTGTTCACCCGTTTCTCGACGGTAGCCGGCGGCGCGGGCTCGGTGGATACACCCCGCGACGTGCGCGGCTTCGCGGTCAAGTTCTATACCAAGGAGGGCAACTGGGATCTGGTTGGCAACAACATTCCGGTGTTCTTCATCCAGGACGCCATGAAATTCCCGGACCTGGTGCATGCGGTGAAGATGGAACCGGACCGTGCGTTTCCGCAGGCCGCCACGGCCCACGACACCTTCTGGGATTTCATCTCGCTCATGCCCGAGTCGATGCACATGATCATGTGGGCGATGAGCGACCGCGCCATACCGCGTTCGCTGCGGATGATCGAAGGCTTCGGTGTGCACAGCTTCCGCCTGCTGAACGAGGCGGGCGAGTCGACCTTCGTCAAGTTCCACTGGCGGCCCAAGCTGGGTATCCAGTCCACGGTCTGGGACGAAGCGTTGAAACTGCAATCGGCTGACAATGACTTCCATCGCCGCGATCTGTTCGAGGCCATCCAGCGCGGTGATTTCCCCGAGTGGGAACTGGCGGTACAGCTGTTCACGGAAGAGGACGCCGAGGCATTTCCGTTCGATCACCTGGATCCGACCAAGATCATCCCTGAATCGCTGGTACCGCTGCAGGTGATCGGGCGCATGGTGCTGGACCGCTGGCCCGACAACTTCTTCGCCGAGACCGAACAGGTGGCGTTCTGCCCGGCCAACGTGCCGCCGGGCATCGATTTCAGCAACGATCCGCTGCTGCAGGGCCGCCTGTTCTCCTACCTGGACACCCAGCTGCTGCGGCTTGGCGGCCCGAACTTCCACCAGATCCCGGTGAATGCTCCGAAGTGCCCGTTTGCCAATCATCAGCGCGATGGCCACATGCAGATGCAGGTGCCCAAGGGCCGCGTGGCCTACGATCCCAGCTCGCTGCAGGACGACACCCCGCGCGAGACACCGGCCGGTTTCCGCAGCCATGCCAGCGCCGACGATGGCCGCAAGGGCCGCACGCGTGCGGAGAGTTTCGCCGACCACTACAGCCAGGCCCGGATGTTCTTCCGCAGCCTTGAAAAGCCGGAGCAGGCGCACCTGGCATCGGCGCTGGTATTCGAGTTGTCCAAGGTGGAAACGCTGAAGGTGCGGGTGCGCACCGTCAGCCACCTGCGCAACATCGACGAATCGCTGGCCCGGCGCGTGGCCGATGGTCTGGCGTTGCCTGCACTGCCCGACGCGGCGCCGACTGCTACCCCGGTGCGGGACATGCCCCCCGCTCCCGAGGTGCGCGTGATCGGGCGCAACAAGCCCATCCTGCAGGGTCGCTGCATCGGCGTCCTGTTCGATGAGGGCTCCGATGCCCGCGTGATCGCCAGCCTGAGCAAGGCCGCTCGGAAGGCAGGTGCGGAGGTGAAGCTGGTGGCACCAAAAGTGGGAGGCGCCACGCTGAGCGATGGGGCGATGCAGGCGGCGGATGGGCAACTGGCGGGCACGCCATCGGCTGTGTTCGATGCGGTGGCCGTGGTGCTGAGCCCGGAAGCCGCGAAGGCCTTGTCGAAAGAGAGTGCAGCCGTCGAATTCGTCAGCCAGGCGTGGGCGCACCTGAAGGCCATCGCCAGCGACGCAGGCGGCCAGACGCTGCTGAAGGCGGCGCGGGTCGGCAACGATGCCGGCATCGTCGAAGCGGAAGACGCCAAGGCCTTCCTGGCGGCGGCCGCCACCCGCCAATGGGCGCGTGAACCGAAGCTGCGCCTGCTGGCCTGACTACTACGACAGGAGATCCGTCATGCCCCGTGGTGACAAATCCGCATATACCGAGAAACAGAAGCGCCAGGCCGAGCACATCGAGGACAGCGAGCGCGAGCGCGGCGCGAGTGAAGGCACCGCCGAGCGCATCGCCTGGGCCACCGTGAACAAGCAGGACGGTGGCGGCAAACGTAGCGGCAGCGCGCGCAAGGGCACGAAGAAGGCGGCGAGCAAGAAGGCGCCTGCGAAGAAGGCGGCGGCAAAGAAGGCACCGGCTCGTAAGACCGCCACCAAGAAGGCCGCAAAGAAGACAGCGGTCAAGAAGGCCGGTACAGCCGCCTCGCGCAGTGCTGCAGCGAAGAAGGCGGCCAAGACCCGTGCGGCGAAGAAGACAGTGCGCAAGGCGGCGGCCAGGAAAGCGGCACGTACCCGCGCCCGCAGTTGAGCGCATCGTTCAACGCGGCAACGTCCTCATCCACGCGGCCACTTCGGCTGCAGCTGCGTCGGCACGCGCCTGCAGCAGCAGATGTGGCCCCTCCAACGACACATGGCGGGCATCGGGCAACAGGGCCTGCAGCTCGGCCACGCTGGGCGGCCACAGCAGGCGGTCGTGGCACGCGTGCAGGCACAGCGTCGGCACCTGGATTGCTGGCAGCAATGCACGCACGTCGACCCGCAGGGTCGCTGCGGCGCGTTGCCGCAACGTGCTCGTCGGAGTCCTGGCCAACGCTTCGCGCAGCATCGACGTGTGCCCGCGGGTGTACCACGGCCCCAGCAACAGGCGCGCCAGCAATGCCACGGGAGGCAGCGGCCAGGCCGGCGACAGCAAGGCTGCGCTGGCTGCCGGCAGTGGCACCGGCCGACGCGCAAAGGTCGCTGCAAGCACCAGTCCGCGCAGCCCGGTGGGATGGCGCGTGGCCAGTTCAACAGCCAACGGGCCCGAGAAAGACTCGGCGAGCAGGATGAAGGGACGACTGGGCAGCTGCGACCACAGCCGTTGGGCAAGCGTGGCGTGATCCTGCGGTCCCTGCGCGGGCAGCGTGATCGCCTGCGTTGTCAGACCGTAAGCCTGGAGTGCCGACAGGAACGGGGGCGACAGCCTGCTGGAGCCATCCAGACCGGGCAGCATCAGCACGTGCTGCGGCGCGGCCGATGCAGGGAAAAAGATCGGCGTTTCCTCGCTCCCGATTCCCATGCCACCTCCTTTGCCGGCAAGCATCACCCACATCGGCAGGCAACGGAACCCCTGCCCAGGCTGTCCTGCTGCTTTGCCGGCCAATGTTGGGCAATACTACCCGCTCTGCCGCGGGACGCGGCTACCCGGGAGAGCCGTTGATGCGATGGACCTGCGCGCTGGCCATGATGGCCATGATGCTGCCACTGAACAGCTCCGCCAGCGATGGTTGGATAAATGGGGATGGCAAGGCGTTGACGGAGACCGATGCCATGAAATCCAGCGGCGGCTTCGCGGCATCGCTGCTGGTCACTTCCGATGCCGACTGGCGGGCCAAGTGGGAGACCCCGCCGGAGACCACTCCCAGCTTCAACGAGGCCAACGAAGTCCACCTGGGCGGTGAGTTGTTCCTGCTGACATTCCTCTCCAACCCGCAACTGGACGAGAACCGCGTACCCAAGGTGCACTGCGATCTGCGCATGCTGCGCCCGGACGGCAGTACCAGTATCGACGAACGCGATGTTCCCTGTTTCACCGCCGCCCTGACCGGCCCGCCAAACCTGCTGTACATGACCAACCTGCACCTGAAGTTCGTCGCCGAGGCCGGTGATCCCAAAGGCACGTGGACTGCGCAGGTGGTGGTCCGGGATCTGCTGCGGAAGGTGAGCCTGCCGCTGCAGGCCCGCTTCGACGTCCGTTGAACCGGGGCATGCGGATGAAGATGCGGCGACTCCTGAGCTGGACCGGTCTTGCGCTTTGCGTGGTCTACCTGCTGTTGACCGCATGGCTGGTTCACGGCGCGCAGTCGGAGGGGGACCCGAAGGGTACCTATATCCTGATGGCGCTCCCCATCACCCTGCAGTCTGCCGCACTCGATGCCATCGGCGCAGGCGGCCTGCTGCGTGGCAAACCCTGGTCGACCGCATATGCAGTGCTGGTTCCGCCAACACTGCTGTTGCTGTACGCAGCCGGCTGGCTGATCGAACGCTCAGCCCGCGGGCGCTAGCCCGCGGCGTCGGTCCGGTGGGGTGCGTCGACGCCCCGCATGCGGGACATCGCAGGCAGGG